>JBFFMB010000330.1:0-2998 GCA_041554455.1 Bacteroidales bacterium | reverse complement strand
GCATTGATTCTGATGGTGAGGAAGTTTCCCGATACGCTGGAGAAACTCAGCGAGTTGGGCAACCGGGCGGCTTGAATTTATTCGAAAAAATCAGCAATCTACTATCTGAAGATTTGAATAACTTAAAGATAAAACTAGACCTAAAATCTGATTCTGAAGCATCAGAAATTATGATCGATGAAAATCTTATTAGTCAAGTACTCATCAACTTAATTAAAAACTCAATGGATGCTGTTCAAAACATGAATGAAAAAAAAATCAGTTTAAGATCAGCAACTAATGAGCAGGGGAAATCAATCATTGAAGTTTCGGATAATGGGATCGGTATTGATGAAGATTTAAAAGAAGATGTTTTTGTTCCTTTCTTTACTACTAAAGAACATGGAACGGGTATTGGCTTAAATGTTTGCCGTCAGATCATGCGATTACATAAAGGAGGAATTTCATTGACATCAAAAAAGGGCGAAGGAACTACCTTCACCCTTGAATTTTAAAGGAATAATCCTGTTTATTAAGGCATTGCATAGTAAATCTTGCCAACAATTTTCCAAGCATCCTCAAATTTGTAGAGTGATAAATAATCAATATAGATGGCTTTTCCACCTTTACTCAATTCAATTTTTGCAACAGCTGCTGTACCAGTAATATCGATATTTAAAAACTTACAATAGGTTGTTTCCTCTTCTTTCAATGGCTCAATTTGTTTTGCCTTACGTTGTTTTGCATACTCTATCCAATTATAAATTGGGAGTTTATTGAGCATCCCATTCTGTAATATCAAAAGATTGAATCCAGCATGAAATCCATCAGCAATAACATCCAAATTTTTTAAATTCTGAAGCCCATCAACATAGGATGTTTGAATGACAGTTTCGATGGCCATCTTTTCTGTTTCATCCTGTGTACGACCCTTTATTGGATAGATAACAATGACTAATAAAATGATTAAAATAAATTTTTTCATTTGTGGAATTTTTAATTAAAAATAAATTAGGGTTGTTCCTTTTTCCTAAACATTAATGGGATATTTTCATCGGTAGGAGCCCCAACCTCAAACAATTCCCAGTCTTTATCATATTCTGCAATTTTATGGCGAAGAACTTGAACTTTTTCTTTTGGAGGAACATCATTGCCTTCCCAATTCAGTAGTTCAACTCTATATTGCATGGTTTTTTTGCGTCCATTGATACGCACGTCAATTTCAACATTTTGCTCAATATCTACATCTGGTATTAATACAACTACTTCTCTCATAACTTTAATTTTTAAAGATTAAACATATTTATTCATATCGTAATGCATCAACTGGATTTGTATTTGCAACCTTAAACGTTTGCACACTAACAGTGAAAACAGCTATTGCAAGACCAATTAATCCAGAAGCTATAAAGACCCATAAAGGGAGATTTATCCTATAATAGAATGAAGCTAACCATTCATCAAGAAAATAATAGGCCAAGGGACATGCAACAATGATTGCAATTAAGACCCACTTAATAAAAACGCGGTTTAACAAATTAACAATGGATCCCACTGATGCACCATGAGCTTTTCGGATGCCAATTTCGCGTGTTTTTTGCTGAGCAATAAAGGTAGCTAAACCAAATAATCCTAAGCAGGCCACGAATAAGGCAAGAATTGTAAATGCAATAAGAGTACTTTGCATGCGGGTTTCGTTAACATACAAATTATCATAACGTTCTTCCATAAAATTACTTGTAAAAACAACCCCAGGAAAATGCTCTTTCCATTTTTGTGAAGCAAGGATCGCTATTTCTTTATCATTTCCTTCTACATATTTAAGTGATATAAAACTAGGTCTATCAATATTCAGAAAGTGTACCATTGGTTCAATTTGTTTATCCAAACCTTGATAATGATAATCTTTTACAACCCCAATGATACGTCCTTCTTTGTTTTCAGCTCCAAGATAATCAAATTGCTTTCCGATCACCTCATGGGGATCTCGTATACCCATTTTGTGCATGGCCGCTTCATTTATGATATATCGTGCTTCATCAAGATCTGAAGTAAATTCTTTAGAAAAATTCCGCCCAGCTACAAAGGGAATATCATAACAATCAAAATAATCATAATCAATCGTATAATATTTACTTAAAAAGGTTTGTCCCGGCAATAATTCGGTTTCAAATCCAGTATCTGAATAAGTAGGATTGGTAGGTACCCGTGTCGAAGAACCTATTTTTTCAACGATGGGTAATTGCAATAAATCGCTGCGGAATGCTTGATAATGTTCCTTAACATAACTGCTTTCAACGGGGATGATAAGCATATTTTCCTTATTGAAACCCAATGGCTTATTTCGAAAATATTGCAATTGCAAATAAGCAGTCATCGTACCGATGATTAGCATTATAGAAATTGCAAACTGAAGCACAACCAGTACTTGTCTAAAATTAAAGTTTCCTGAATGTCCGCCTGACCGCCCTTTTAAAACAGCTATTGGCTTAAACGAAGAGAGATAAAATGCAGGATACAATCCAGCAAAAATACCGGTTACAACAATTATGCTAGCCAGTAAAATTAGACTCTGTGCGCTCCCTAAGCTTAATAAAGAGAGAGATTTATTTGCAAAAAGATTATAGGACGGTAAAATAAATTCAATCAATACAAGAGCAATAATAAAAGCAAAAATTGAAATCAAAAAGGATTCTCCCAGAAACTGCGAAACCAATTGTTTTTTTCGGGCTCCCATTGTTTTCCGAACACCCACTTCCAATGAGCGTTTGCTTGCCATCGCAGTTGAAAGATTCATAAAATTAAAACAGGCAATAATTAGGATTAAAATTGCAACAATGGAAAAAATATTTACGGATGTTTGACTGCCACTAGGTTCGATACCCCACATTAAATCACATAAATGGATGTCTTTAACAGAGCGTAAATACAATTTCATAGAAGACTCAGCATCATCAGCTTGCAAAAACTGGCTAAATGCCGGTAAAATATATTCACTCACTAAAACATCTAGTTTTTT
>JBFFMB010000329.1:0-3015 GCA_041554455.1 Bacteroidales bacterium | reverse complement strand
TTGGAGTATGTTACGGCTATGTCAAGAGCTTCCTATAAGCTTGGTGTTTACGATGAAAGCAAACAACATATTTATGACTTAATGCTTAAAATGCCTCCTGAAGAAAAATTACAAACGATCATTGAGCAGTATTTGTATTATTTGGATATGCTCAATCCGGCATAAAAAAAGCCCCTAAGCAAAATGCTTAGGGGCTTTTTTTTAATAAGTTCTATTAATTGATCTCAGCAAATTCTTTTGAATATTTATTGGCATCTAATTTCTCTTTTATAGCTTTGAATGCTTTAATCGTATATTCAACATCTGCAAGACTATGAGAAGCTGTTGGTATTAAACGTAGCATAATCACACCTTTTGGAACCACAGGATAGGTTACTATTGAACAGAAAATATTATAATTTTCTCTAAGATCAAAAGTGATTTGCGTTGCATCGGCAACAGTTCCATTAAGTAAAACAGGTGTTACTGGTGATTCAGTAGCACCAATATTTAACCCATTTTCTGTTAAGCCTTTTTGAAGAGCATTCACAATGGTCCAAAGTTTATCTTTGTGTGAAGTGTCTTTACGGATCATGTCAAGTCGTTTAATGGCTCCAATAGTCATTGGCATCGGTAAAGACTTTGCATAAATTTGAGATCTAAGATTATAAGCTAAGTATTTGATAATGTTTTTATTGCTCGCAACAAATCCACCAATCCCAGCCATGGCTTTCGCAAAGGTTCCAAAATAAACGTCTACTTCATTCTGAACACCAAAATACTCATCAGTTCCTGCACCAGTTGGTCCCATCGTTCCAAAACCGTGGGCATCGTCCACTAATAAACGGAAATCAAATTTTTTCTTGAGTTCAGCAATTTCTTTTAGCTTTCCTAAATCACCAGACATTCCATAAACACCTTCGGTAATCACTAAAATACCACCACCCGTTTCAGTTGTGATTTTTTTTGCTCTACCTAATTGTTTTTCAAGATTTTCGATATTGTTATGTGGATAGACAAAACGCTTGCCAATATGAAGTCGCATTCCGTCGATAATACACGCATGTGCTTCAGAATCGTAAACAATGACATCTTTGCGATCAACCAAACTATCAATGATCGAAAGCATACCTTGGTAGCCATAGTTCAATAAATAGGCTGATTCGCGACCTACAAATGCAGCCAATTCTTCCTCAAGCTGTTCATGATATTTTGTTTGTCCCGACATCATTCTGGCACCCATAGGGTAGGCCATTCCATATTCAGCAGCAGCATCAGCATCTGCTTTCCTAACCTCTGGATGGTTTGCTAAACCTAGATAGTTATTTAAACTCCATATTAAGCACTCTTTCCCTCTAAACTTCATACGAGGGGAAATTTCACCTTCCAGTTTAGGAAACGTATAATAACCGTGGGCCTGATCTGCATACATCCCAAGATCACCCATTCTACTGGTACATTTATCGAAAATATCCACTTTATATTTTTTAAATTTGTTTGTATTTATTGTGCAAAAGTATGAATAATAAATATCATTGCAAACCTCGTTATGAATGGATTAAATAATTTTTATTATTAAAAAAAGTTAAAACTTTGCAAAGGCTTAATTGTAAATAAAATGTGTTGTAAATTTGTCGTCAGAAATATAAATAAAAATTGTAATTTTGCACCATGGTAAAAAAAGGGAATATACTATTGATAATTCTAATTGTTTCGATGCTTGCTTCATGTAGTAAGTTTCAGAAAGTATTGAATGATAACTCTGATGCTGGATTAAAGTTTGCTATAGCTGTTGATTATTATGAAAAGGAAGATTATTATAAAGCACTTCGTTTATTTGAAGACTTAAAATCTCGATTTAGAGGAACTCCAAAAGATGAACAATTGAATTATTATATTGCTCATTGCTACTATCAAGAAAGAGATTATGTGCTTGGAAGTCATTATTTCAACAAATTTGCTAAAGATTTCCCACAAAGTGAGCATGCAGAAGAAGCTAAATACATGTCAGCCTATTGTTACTATATGGATTCTCCACGGACTTCCTTAGATCAAACAACGACCATGGAAGCGATTAAGGAGTTTCAAGTTTTTATTGATATGTATCCAAATAGCCAACGAATTGCTGAATGCAATAAACTGCTTGATATCTTGAGAGGAAAGCTCGAAGGAAAAGATTATAATAATGCTTATTTATATTATAAAATTGGAGATTATCAGGCATCGGTTATTGCATTAGAAAATGTCCTTGAGGAATATCCAGAGACTACAAAAAAAGAAAAAATATTATTTACTATTTTAAAAGCAAGATATACTTACGCAAATAAAAGTATTGAAGCCAAACAAAAAGAACGCTATGAGCTTACAAAAATCGCCTATGAAAACTTTGCGAAGGAATTCCCAGAGAGCGATTATATGAAAGAAGCGAAGAGTATTTATCAAAAATCCTTAACACATTTAGAAATCAATTAAAATGGATTATAAAAAAGTAAAAACGGATACAACAGCTGTTACCAGAAATAAAAATGATTTTTATGAGCAAACTGGTAATATCTACGAAAGCGTAGCAATAATGGCTAAAAGAGCCAACCAAATTGGTTTGGAAATTAAGGATGAATTAAATCAGAAAATTGCTGAGTTTGCAAGTCCAACCGATAATCTGGAAGAAATATTTGAAAACAGAGAGCAAATTGAAATTGCAAAATATTACGAGCAATTACCAAAACCAACTTTGATTGCTGTTCATGAATTTTTAAATGAACAAATTTATTACAGAAATCCAGATGCAGACGAGTAGAACTAATACTCTCTGATCGAATTAATATGTTGACGGGAAAAAAAATCCTTATTGGAATTACAGGTGGTATCGCTGCTTATAAGATTCCTATTTTGGTACGTCTATTAAAAAAGGCTGGTGCTGAAGTTCAGATTTTATTTAGCCCAATGGCACATGAATTTGTAACTCCTTTAACACTTTCAACATTATCTGGAAACCCAATCCTCACTGATTTTCACAATCCTGAATCGGGCGAATGG
>JBFFMB010000328.1:0-3018 GCA_041554455.1 Bacteroidales bacterium | reverse complement strand
GGTCCGCCACGCACGACATTTAATAAAACAGTTGGTAACTCAGCACCAGCCATATAAGAAATGCCTTCCATTTTTAAACTAATCCCAGGACTAGAAGAAGAAGTCATTACTTTTTTTCCGGCACCTGCAGCACCATAAACCATGTTGATTGCAGCCACTTCACTTTCGGCTTGAAGAACAACCATTCCGGTTCTTTCATGAGGTTTTTCAGCCATGAGGTATTCTATAACTTCCGATTGGGGAGTGATAGGATAGCCGAAATAGGCATCTACACCTAAGCGGATTGCCGCTTCAGCAAAGGCCTCATTACCTTTCATTAATTTTAATTCACCCATTATTTAAACTCTTTTTAAAATTAAAACGTTAAGCCATTTTTTTCTTGTAAACAGTAATTACACCGTCGGGGCAAACTATGGCACAGTTTGCACAACCTATACAAGCATCTGCTTGAGCCATATAGGCGTAATGGTATCCTTTACCATTGACTTGCTCATGCATCCCAATAACTTGAGTGGGGCAAGCACCAACACATACTTCACAGCCTTTGCAGTGTTCAACATCAACTACAATTGCTCCTTTAATTTTTGCCATTCTATTATGAATTTAATTTTCTATTTAACGAAATTTAATCGAGCACGAATTTACAAAAAAAATACGAGAAGTTTGGTTATCTGTTAAGCGAATAACAATTATATGAATTTATTTATACGCAATTTAAATTGCATAAAGTGCTGCTTGATTCGTTGGGTTTAGCAGTCCTTTTCGAAACATTCACTTATTTAACATATATTACGATTTCTTAACATATGTTGATATGTAAAATCCAAGCATTTGAATAATTTAGCGTATTATTTTTAATCAATAAACTATGCTTCTTTTCCATCAATTCAAGTACATTCTTCGAAGTATCTTACATCAAAAAACCTATTCTTTAATAAACATTCTCGGCTTGTCGGTTGCTATGGCATCCATTGTTATTATGGGACTTTGGGCTAATTATGAGTTAAGTTACGACCAATCATTTCCCAAATCAGATCAGGTTTATCGTTTAACAATAGAGCGAAAATCCCCAGATGGTTATAATGCTCATTTTGCTCGCTTGTCGCGAAATATTCCGATCGAATCAAAGATTCCAGAAATTATATCAAAAGTGCGCTTTGCACCTCTTAGAAATACTTCAGTTACTATTAAGGAAGATAAATTTTATACGGATAAGGCTTATCAAACAGACACCTCTGTTTTCGACGTTTTTGATTTAAAGCTTTTGATGGGAAATCCTAGTACGGCTCTTTCTCATCCCAAAACCTTAATCATATCTGAGAACCTAGCCAGAAAATATTTTGCGTCAACAAATTGCATTGGGCAAATTATAAATCTGTATCCAGAAAAGTCTGAAAAGGCTGATAACTATACCATCACTGGAGTGTATGAAGATTTTCCTCCCAATGCTCATTTTCATTTTGATTTATTGACCTCATTTGATGATGCTAGCAAATTTAATGGATGGGCTTATAATTATGTATTACTAAATTCAAATACGAAGCTTGATGAATTGCAAACTAAGATCGATCAGTTTAAAGATGAATATTATACTAACGAATATAGTAAGTACTATACTATCCATTTGCAGCCTATTACTGAAATTCATTTGCATTCGAAAAAGGATAGAGAGATAGAGCAAAATGGAAATTATCAGTCGGTCATCCTTTTGATTGCTGCCGCCATATTTATCTTTTTTATTGCGCTCATCAATTTTATCAATCTAAATATTGCGCTGCTTTTTAAAGAATTAAAATACCTCGTTTCCAATAAAATATTTGGGGCAAAGAGTGTCGATATTTTAAACTTGCAATTACTTAAAACATTTGTTATTTGTATTCTGTCATCAGCATTATCCTTCGTATTTGTACTTATAATTAAAGGAGCAATTGATAATGTATATTGGATGAATTCTATGTTTTTGGATAATCAACTAAATTATATCATTATAATTTTAGGGATGCTCATTGGCTTATTGGTTTTAATGGGAGGCTTGCCTGTCTATTTGTTTGTCAATGGGAAGTTACATGGGAATAGCCTTTTCGCTCAAAACAAAAGCCTAGTGAGTTTGTTTAATCCCAATAAAAAATTTCTTTTTCGAAAAATCTTATTGATCACTCAATTTTCGGTTTCAATTGTCTTAATTATAAGTTCCATTTTTATTCAGCTTCAAATGGATTTGATGCTTTCTAATCAGATGGAAAGCAGTGATAGTAAAATCATGGTGATGAAAAACTTACCAACTCCTGTGCGTGCCGACTATGCCTATTTTAAACAGGAATTATTAGCAAAGCCATTTATAAAAGGTGTAAGCGCTTCACTGGAAGCTCCACCATCCCAAATTATGGATGGAAGTAGTTATGAGATTAGTGGACAATCTGAAGAGGATAAAGACAAGTCCATTTATATTAATCCAGTGGATGATAATTATTTCCGTTTCTACAATCAAAAAATTCTGGCTGGTGAAGATTTTCCGACCTATGTAAAAGGACAAGGTTTGGATAACTATATCTTGAATGAGACTGCTGCAAAAATGTTGGGTTATGAAAATTCGAATGAAATTATTGGGAAACGTTTTAAGCTTATTCATTCCCATATCAGTTTTATGGAAGGCCCGATTATTGGCGTAGTAAAAGATTTTCATTCTTCTTCTTTGCATCATGAAATAAAACCTTTAGTCTATTTTCAACGGCCCCAATTTTATTTATCATTTTTTATTAAAATGGATACCGCTGATTTTTCAAATAATCTCAGAAATGTTGAGTCTGTCTGGAATAAAGTGTATCCAAATTATCCTTTTGAATATCATTTTTCAGAACAATTGTATAAACAAGCTTATATCAATGAACATACACAAACAAAGTTATCGAGTGGATTTTCAATTATAGCCATATTAATATCGTTTACAGGTTTGTTCGGATTGGTTTCAATTTTGGCTAATCAGCGGAAAAAGGAAATAGGAATTCGGAAAGTGTTGGG
>JBFFMB010000327.1:0-3048 GCA_041554455.1 Bacteroidales bacterium | reverse complement strand
ATAAAAAGTTGTAGTGAAAACAATTATTTCTCTAGGAATTCCTTAGGTCAGGCGAATATTGTCAATTAATCGAACAGCTCCTAAATAAACAGCAACACAGGCTACACTGTGAGCGCATTTAGTAAAGGATTCAATTTTTTGTAAATTTTCAGCATTAACAATTTCAAAATATTCGACCTTCATTCCTTGGACAGTGTTTAGTTCGCTTTTAGCCCACTTGCTCAATTCTTCAATGCTTTGAGTTTGTTTTTTATCCTTTACTGTTGAAAGAATTTTATAAATAGTAGGAGCTAGTTTGCGTTCTTCAGCCGTTAATCTAACATTGCGTGAACTCATAGCCAAACCGTCTTTTTCACGGACAATGGCGCAAGGAATAATTTCGATCTTTATATTTTCCTGCCTTACCATCTCATTAATGATGGCCAGTTGTTGGAAATCTTTTTCGCCAAAATAAGCCCGATTTGGTTCAATAATGTCGAATAGTAATTTAACAACAACAGCTACTCCATTGAAATGACCCGGACGAAACTCGCCTTCCATTACTTTTTCGAGTAAACCAAAATCGTATTGTTTTTTATTATCCTCGGGATACATTTCTTGAACATCGGGTACAAAAAGCACATCGCAATGAACGCTTTTAAGTTTTTCGATATCACTCTCCAAGGTGCGCGGATATTTTTTTAGATCTTCTGGATTGTTGAACTGAATGGGATTTACAAAAATACTGCAAACACTTATGTCGTTTTCATTTTTTGATCGTCTTAATAATTCCAAATGTCCATGATGCAGAGCACCCATGGTTGGAACAAATCCGATGGATTTATCTTTATCTCGAAGAGAATTTAAATACGAATGGGTTTCGGTGATGGTTGTTAGAATTTTCATGAAGCTAGAAAGTTGGGATTAGTTCACAATAGTAAGAAAATCTTTCTCAAGACTTTTTTCAGGACTCTCAATAATACGCCCAATCTCTTTTCCTTCTTTATAAAAGATAAACGTTGGAACATAGCTAACGTCCATATCATCGATAGAAAATGTGTGCGTCTTTTTGGATCGATCAACACAAATCATAGTTAAATTTTCTTTTTTGAAATTAATTTGATCAAGTATTTTTACAAAGCGTGGAACCTGCATTTTACTATCGTGACACCAGCTTCCTAAAATAATTTTTATAGTAATTCCTTTAATATGTTTAGATAGCTTAGCGATGGTTTCATCATCAAGTTGATAGGCTGAGTAATATTCTTTAAAGTATTGACCAAATTCTGGACCTTCTAAACCTGAACGATCACAATGATCTATTAAAATGTCATAGCCCACTTTTTCCTCAAAAAAAGTTTTATTTACTTCTTGTGCATTAACATTCATGCACAGAAAAACAATTAAAATACAACTAATGGTCACAGTTTTCATTATAGAGTCTGTTTTAAGAGTACAAATATAGATATTGAATGTTTATATATCGAAATTATTCGTTATTTTTGAGTTGTGCTGTGAAAAATTATAGATAAATAAAATGCATATTTTCCCATCCCCTTCCATTGAAAAATTTCTTCGAGCTATTTATATGGCTAAAATAAGAGGGCATAAAGTGAGTGGTACGTATTTAGCAGCTAAATTAAAAATTAGTCCGGCAGCTATCACAGATATGGCTCGAAAACTAAGTCAACAGAAATTAATCAACTATGTTAAACACAAAGAACTTGATCTGACTCCAGAGGGTGTGATTATCGCACTGAAAGTGATTCGTAATCATCGTTTGTGGGAAGGCTTTTTACATAAATCCTTAGGTTTAAATTTGGATGAAATTCATCGAGAGGCTGAAATGCTTGAGCATTATGGATCGCCAGAATTAATGGCAAAGATTGATAAGTATTTGGATTATCCCCAACTTGACCCTCATGGAGATCCAATTCCTGATGCAGATGGTAAACTCCCAGAGGATCAAAATTATCCTGCCCTGAATGAATGTGAACCCGGGCATTATGAAATTTTACGCGTGTATTATGACAATAATGAAGTCAGTCATTTTTTCGCCCAGTATAATTTTAAAGTGGGTCAGATCATTGAGTTGGCCTTGCAGTTTAAAATGGATAATGCGGTATTAATCAAAATCGATAAATTAACCATTGTAGTGAATGAAAATATCGCTTCAAAAGTATTTGTGAAGCCTGCGATTGAATAATAACCCTCACTCATATTTCTTTCTAAAAATTTGATGTCTAGATAAATATTTCTTTAATAAGAATAAATCTAAATAAAAATCCTTATCTTTGTAATCTAAATTAGAATATATCATTGATGAAAAAAATAGGCGTATTTTATGGATCTTCAACGGGCAATACAGAGCTTGTTGCAGATAAAATTCAGGCCCTTTTTGGGGAAGAATTAGTAGATGTACACAATATTGACTCCATAGAAGTTAAAGATGTAAATAGTTATAAATATTTAATATTTGGAACGTCAACCTGGGGTATGGGTGATCTTCAAGATGATTGGGAAGATTTTGTTTCCTCATTAAAGGAGATCAATTTTAAAGATAAAAAAATAGCCTTATTTGGTCTAGGTGATCAAGAGGTTTATACCGATACATTTGTAGATGGCATGGGGAAATTATATAAGCATCTCCCCAAAGAAGCTAATATCGTTGGGAAATGGCCTGTTGAAGCCTATCATTTTCAAGAATCAGAAGCTGTTCAGGATGGCTGTTTTGTAGGTTTAGCATTGGATTATGATAATGAACCCAAATTGACTGATGAACTTTTAAGGTATTGGGTTGATAAATTGAAAAAAGAATTTGTTTAATTAATATCAGATATTAAGCAAAGTCAAAATATTCGTTAATTGAGCATAACGTTTATACTAAAAGCCCACGACTGAAGTCGTGGGCTTTTATAGTTTTTTACTATTTTACTTTTTAATTGTTTTCTTTTTCTGTTTTGAGAGTTTTGCATGAATGGCATTGGCAGCTATTCGTCCAGCTCCCATTGCTTCAATTACAGTTGCCGATCCTGTGACAATATCTCCACCCGCATAAACAAAGCCTTT
>JBFFMB010000326.1:0-3058 GCA_041554455.1 Bacteroidales bacterium | reverse complement strand
TCCATGGTTCAGTTGAGCAAGAAAAACCCTGATCGTTTTATAAAACGTGCCTTAAAAATTGTAAAAACAGGCTTTGGGCAACCCTCTATTTTTAATACAGATGCCATTGTTCAAGAACTGCTTTTTCAAGGAAAAGACTTGATTGATGCCCGAAATGGAGGTGCCAGTGGCTGTGTGGAAACTGGCGCTTTTGGAACGGAAAGTTATATACTTACTGGTTATTTTAATCTAGCAAAAATTCTAGAAATAACCTTAAATAATGGAGTTGATCCACGAACCAAGAAAGTTATTGGACTCAAAACGGGGGCATTAGAATCGTTTAAAACATTTGACGATTTGATGGCTGCTTACGAAAAGCAACTCAATCACTTTGTAGATTTGAAAATTGAAGGGAATCATATCATCGAGCAAATTTATGCCAAGCAAATGCCAGCGCCATTCATGTCGCTAGTGATTGAGGATTGTATTAAAAATGCGACTGACTATAATGCCGGTGGAGCACGATATAACACAAATTACATCCAAGGGGTAGGATTGGGAAGCATTACCGATCAGCTAACAGCGATCAAATATCATATTTTTGATCGAAAAACAATGGCGTTCGAAGAATTAAAAAAGGCCATGGATCAGAATTTTGAAGGCTTTGAAGAATTGCAAAACAGTTTATTAAATGAAACGCCAAAATATGGCAATGACGATGATTATGCGGATGATCAAGCACGCCGTGTTTTTAATATCTATTTTGAAGCCATAAACGGCCGACCAACAACCAAAGGAGGAAAATATAGAATCAATATGCTACCCACCACTTCGCATATGTATTTTGGGAGTGTGATTGGGGCTATGCCCGATGGACGAAAAGCAGGCAAACCTCTATCAGAAGGAATCTCTCCTGTTCAAGGAGCTGATCGCAATGGACCAACGAGTGTGCTAAAATCAGCGTCAAAGATTGACCATATTAAAACCGGTGGAACATTGTTAAATCAAAAATTCACCCCTGATTTTCTGGCAACAGATGAAGGGATTGAGAATCTAGCAAAATTGGTTCGATCCTATTTTCGTTTAGATGGACATCATATTCAATTCAATGTTGTAAATGCAACTACTTTGCGAAAAGCTCAAGCTAATCCAGCAAATTATAAAGATTTGATTGTTCGAGTTGCAGGCTATTCAGATTATTTCGTAGATCTAACGGAGGAACTTCAAAATGAAATTATTAACAGAACGGAACATGAGTGTTTAAGTTAAGTTTATTAAGATTGCCTTGTTTATAAGATATTGGATACCCGGTTCTGATACTTTAATTTTTTCTCAAATTTAGAGTTACTAATTTAACTAATTGACGAAATGGGTGAGATACACTATTCTTATGAAAGAATTGAGGGGAAAGAAATTGTTATTCGTGAATTGAAAGGAGAAATATCTGCCATAGAAATCATCAACTCTTTCAACTATTTAATTGAACATCAAATTACAAGAGATTGTGTTGGAATATTAACTGATACAACAGAAGCTGAGTTTAAATTCTCTATTCGTCAATTTAGTAAAATCTTGCATTATCTTAAACGAACAAAGGAGTTAGTTCCTATAAAAATAGCTGTTCTAGTCAAAACACCAGAAAAAACAATCTTTCCTTTTATAGCAGCTAAGCAAATTAAATCCTTAAAAATACGTCCATTTTCAACGAAAGAAAATGCATATCAATGGATGCTTTCTTGACAAACTTGTTTGCAATCAGTAAATTATAAAAACCTAAACTCGTATATCTACAAAAGACTTTAAATTTAGGACAAAAGCATAACTCTGACCTACCATCAACATTATTTCCAAGAATTTCATTAAAAATATTGCTTTCCATTTATAAATTGAAAGCGACCAATGGTAAATCCCAATCGTATTTTCTTTCATCATCCATTTACATTTGAGTCAAAATCAAATTACAAATTAAGATGTCAATAAAACAAAAAAGCACGCATAAAAAAACTAACAACAATAGTGTTCAAAATTGTACGATAAGTGGTTTTATTGATCGTTTATGACATTTTTTTATCCCGTATTATTCTGCTAAATATAAGCAGATCAAGCGAATAAAAGCAATGGCATAGTTTATGAAAAAAAGAATGTGTTACAATTAAAAAAACTAAGTATTCATTAATAATTAATCAAAATAGAAATCAAAAATTAAAAAAATGAATCACTCGAACTCAAGCATAAAAAAACAACTACACACAAGAAAAAGATTTCTCCTGCTCAGTATCCTGATTATCGGTTTTCAACAAATCGTTTTTTCACAAGGGGATGCTTCATCAAAACAACTCACGGCAGTTAAACTAACAGAGAAAATTACCATCGATGGTATTCTTTCAGAAAGCAGTTGGAAACGCAAAGGCTTTGATGAATTATATCAACAAGAGCCTCATCAAGGGGAGTTGGCTTCTCAACGATCAGAGGTCTGGCTAGCCTATGATGATGATGCCATTTACTATGCTGCCAAATATTACGATTCTAGTCCTGACTCCATATTGGCCCGTTTAGTCCGTCGAGATTTTGTGTGGGGTGATCCATCTGATGGAACAGTGCTGTATTTTGACTCCTATGGTGATAAAATAAATGGGTATTTTTTCTATGTCAATGCAGCGGGAACATTAGCCGATGGTTTACTCATGAATGACAGTAAGCAAACTGATCTATCGTGGGATGCTGTTTGGGAAGGTGTTCCTCATATTGATAAGGATGGATGGTCTGTTGAAATACGGATTCCCTTTTCACAGCTTCGTTTTAAAAAGAACAACATACAAGTATGGGGGGTGAATGTTGAACGCTTTATTAGTCGAAGAGCCGAAACAGCAATGATTGCGTACACTCCACGAAATGAGAATGGCTTTACCTCAAGGTTTCCTTCCTTAGTAGGCATAGAGGGGCTTACGACTTCATCTCATATTGAATTACTCCCTTATGTCACAGTTAAAGCTGAATATGTTGGTCATGATCCCGAAAACCCATTTAACCCTGGTCATAGATATACCCCAGGCTTTGGTTTAGATCTGAGAGCTCCTAT
>JBFFMB010000325.1:0-3074 GCA_041554455.1 Bacteroidales bacterium | reverse complement strand
CGGGTGTGTATTTTACAACAAAGACATCAGCCGTACCTTCACCCTTTAATTCTGTTTGGTATGCTCCTTCAGTTGCAGGGAAATTCTTGTCTTTTGTATTTCCTGAAATATAAGTATAACCTTCGCTATCGGTATAAATATCATAACCTGAGGCGTATTTGTCGGTATGTGAAAGATAGGTGGAAAAACCCAGGGTGTAAACCGTTGTGTCTTTCATTTGTTCGGTTTGCGCTTTCAGAATTCCCTGAAAGAAAAGAATTCCAATTATTATAAGACTTATTTTTTTTAACATGATTTTCTGATTTTTGAAATTATTGTTTGTACTATAGAACTTGATTAAATTATTCTACAAAACAAGCAATTATCTAGCAAAGTGATGCGTGCAGATTGGGGCAGGATTGGGTGCAGATTGGGACAAGATGGAAATGCGTGGAAGAAATTAAGGAATCTAATAGAATTGTTGATATCCTTCGATTGCGCTCAGGATCAGTTCGGCTAATTAATTTTGAAACAAAAAATTAAAGTCTCACTGAATTATAAGCCGAAGGAGAAACACCATAAAATTGTTTAAATGCTTGACTAAAGCGGTTGGTGTCTTCGTAACCTACCATCAAGGCAACTTCGTTTACACGATAGTTTTCTTTGAGTAATTTGGCCGCTTGAGTCATTCTGGTGTGTTTGATCAAATCTGTTGGTGATTTACCGGTTAAGGCATTGAATTTGCGTAATAAAGTTCTGCGATGAAGATGGGTGTTCTCGGCAAGTACCTCTACCGTGAAATGACTGTTTTGAAGGTTGTCCTTAATGATGGACATGCAATCTTTAAGAAATTTTTTGTCGAAATCAGAGTAGGTATTTTTTGAATGTTCAATATCGGTAAAGCTGAATTTCTTACGGGCATTTTCTCCAGTTGCAATAATATTTTTTACTTTTTTAAGCAATAAGTCCGTATCAAATGGCTTAACGATATAATCATCAGCACCACAATCGTAGCCATCAATGATACTGTCGGGGGCCCCTTTAGCGGTAAACAGAATAATTGTAATGTGACTGGTATTGAGATCATTTTTAAGTAATTTGCACAATTCATTGCCACGGATCTTGGGCATCATTATATCACTAATAATTAAATCGGGAAGGTGTTTAAAGGCTAAATCCTTTCCTTCTTCACCATCTTTTGCACAGATAACCTGATAGGAGGCTGCAAACAAATCACGTAAGAATAAGCGCAATTCATAATTATCTTCCACAATGAGGATGCGTGGCAGTCCGTTTTCATTGCTATCCAAAGTCATATTTTCTATAGGATTAATAATTAGATTTTGCTGGCTAATTTCGAATTTAACAGGAATGTTATCTTGAACTTCCGCCCTCTCAAGAGGTAGGGAGATGGTAATAGTTGTGCCTTTTTCCAGTTCGCTTGAAATGCTAAGCTTCCCTTTCATTAGCTCAATAATTTCTTTTACATAAGCGAAGCCAATCCCGCTGCCTTCAACGTTTGTATTGGAATCGTCAATTTGATAATACCGTTCGCCTAATTTTTTAAGATGATCGCTATTCATCCCTTTCCCGGTATCACTGATTTTTAAATCCAGCTGCTGTGTGTTTAAATTAAGCTTGAAGAGAACTTCACCCTTCTCTTTATTAAATTTAAATGCATTGGATAATAAGTTAGTGATGATGGATTGCAATCGTCCTTGATCAAATTTGATGACTGCTTTCCCAATATTTGCTTCAAAAATAAGTTTGCATTTGTTTTGAGAAGCATAGCCTTCGAATGAAGAAGCAATTTCTTTGCAAAAAGAAATGATTTCAAAATCAGATAAATCTAATCGTAATAAATCCTCGTCTAGCTTTTGTAAATCCAAAATTTGATTAACCAGCGTTTTTAATTTGTTCGTATTATTGATGGCTAGTTGAAGTTGATTCCCAATTTCCTCTTCTGTTGTTTCTGACTTAAGAATACGTTCTAAAGGAGATTTGATAAGTGTTAAGGGCGTTCGGATTTCATGAGAGATATTGGTAAAGAAATCAAGTTTACGTTTAGTAGATTGTTGAAGTTTATTTGAAATTTCTTGTATCTCGCTTTTCTGTTTTGCCAATAAATAATTGTCCTTTTTTTTGTTTCGATACGCTCTCCAAATTATGAATCCGATGATAATTAATAAAAATGCACTTGCAATAAATGAATTTCTGAGGAGCTTTTGTTTTGTGATTTCAGCTTCTCTCTTTTCAATATCAAATCTCATTTCAAGTTTCGCAACCTCGTTATACTTTTCAATGCTTGCCAAGCTATCATTCATTTGATTGGCAATTTTTAAATAATTGGATGAGGTTTGATATTCTCCTTTTGAATAATACACTTCACTTAGCATTTCAGCAGTTTTTTTTACCCTTTTAGGTAAGCCGAGCTCTGTTCCCAGATTATGTGCCAACTCCAAATAGTAAATAGCACTATCTGTATTTTTAAGCAGCTGGTAATAGTTCCCCAATTCCTTATAAGAGATTGCTATTTCTAAGCCCGATTCAGATTCGATGGCAATATTTTTTGACCGATTCAGATAGGCGATGGCTTGTTCTGATTCTCCCTTTATCAAAGAAGTTCGAGCAGCTTCTACAAGCGTTTGATGTATCTGGATCTCGGGACAAATCAAGCACATTCCATTAATGCTTCGTTGAAAATACCGCAATGCCTTATCATAATCTTTCCGGCTTTTATACACCATGGCTATTTTATGATCCACAATGGAATGCATGGCGTAATCATCAGGGTAAAGATCACGACTTACTTCAGTATACAACTGCATTGCTATCGTATCACTTCCTGTTTTGAAGTGAACATCTCCAATACTAAGCTTAACCATGTTTAGATATCTATAATTATAGTCATCATTAAAAATGCTTTGTGCTTCGAGTAAATATTCCAGCGCTATATCCTTGTTTACATGATTATTAAGGAATAAGTGTCCGGCTGTGTAATACAATTCTCCTAAGGATTGGTTGTTTCCGACTTCTTCAGCGTATTCAATTCCTTCCTGCAAATAGCGGTAAGCCAGTTTGTAATTATAAAGCCT
>JBFFMB010000324.1:0-3094 GCA_041554455.1 Bacteroidales bacterium | reverse complement strand
CATTCTGGCCGACAATGTTTTTTGGTCAGGGAAAGTGCTCAGCTCACCTCATCCTCAAGATAAAGAAGCCATCGGGATTATCAAATTTAACGAGTTTATTCAACAAGATGATCGAGTGGAAAATATAATGCTTCCCTTAAGGGATGGTTTAAGTTTGATTCGGAAAACATAACAATACAATTTTATAAACCAATCAATATGTTATGGGTTTATAAAATCACCTTAAAACGAAGTATTCAGTGTCAGAGTTAAGCCTTTTGACTCGGGAACAACTCGACAAATTCCACCTAAGCACAAGAGTCCGCCGCGTTGTTTTCCATAACTCAACGACATTCGAAATCGACCTTTAGCATAGTTTCCTCCAACATTATAAAAATGTTCTCTTTGAGCAGTATCGTCATTCCCATAATTATACATATCCGAAACAAAAAAGGAGAGCTTTGAAGAAACAGTATATTCATAGGTAGAAGCCACCCAATTTTTTTTATCGTCTTGAGTCCATAAATGCTGCACAATGAATTTCATTGATCTACCCGATTTTAGTTTTACCGTAGATTCGGCTGCTACAACTGTAAAATCAACTTTTCCACTGCTTTCTTCAATATATTTCTTATTATAATAGGAGTTAATAAGGGTGAAAATAGAGCTGGTCTTCCGAGACCATTTTTTCCTGATTTCGAGATTTAGATCGCGAAAATATTTTTCTCCAAATTTTAAAAATTCCGATGTATAGCTGCGATTCTGAATGTCAAACACCCCGTTCAAACCATGCCACTGCGAATAATTTACAGCCAATTGGGTTCCATATTTTCCGCCTAAAGCACTTCCCTTTTTTAGTTGATAAAACAAATCCATTTGAAAGCCTATTTCTCCAGCTTTACCAAGAGGATTAAAACTAAGATTCGATTGCGTTTGATAAATGTAAATATTAGCTAAGCTGTAATCGTGTTGTTTGGTTAAACTTGGCAAATAGTTAACAATGGAACGATTGTAAATATTCCCTGCATTTTCTCTTTCAGAATAAAAATTCATATTCTCCAATCTTCGAAAAGAGGCATTGATTCCAAAACCCATTTTTGAATACCCTAGGTTGACAAGCAATGCATTTCCTTCAAATAACTTATCTAGCCGGATTTGTTCAGCCTCAACAAGGGCATCCTTGCTTTTAATTACATATTCAGCACTTGAATAAAAGCTTCCCTTTGAAAAACTTAATCGAGATGAGTATGCGTTGGTTGTTCCCAAATCCTCGTAGCCAGATTCATCAAAAACCTGATGTCTGTTCACATAACTAAAGCCAATTTTAAGAGAATAGAATTCATTGCTAAGAATTTCATTAAGATCAACTTCAAAATCTAAGCCGGTAATTGTTCCTTCTGAAACATCAAAACCCGAACGTTGATTTCCATAAAGACCTGTAAAATAAACGGATTTATAAGGTGAGAATTTAACCCTCCCTCCTCTAAGCGAATTATTAATCCCTAGCTGCCGATCTTCCCAAAAACGCAAAATCAGGCCACTTCCAAACTGCTCGTAAAAATAACCAGCGCTTATTTCAACTTCTTTAATTTTGTATTTAAGATAATAGGTGCCTAATCCTAACTCTTTATTCAACTTTGGATCAAAATTCAAGAGGGCATTAGGAGCATAGGACTCAAGCTGAACCCCAGCCATAAAGTTTTTATAATTATAATCCAGCTTCAGGTAATTATTGGATCTAAAATAGTCTTGAAAGTCAGCAGCGAATTGATTTTGATCTTTCGAATACCATTGAGCATAGGACTCAAAACCTCCACTCAATTTACCTGTTTCTTGCGAAAATGTAATTAGGGGTAATATTAAACAAGCAGCAATTAATAGTTTTTTCATAGGATCTATTTCACTAATCGAATTAATTCATTATAAATTTCGTCTTCTTGCCCCGGAGTATAGCCAGAATTCTGATAGACAATTTGTCCATTTTGAATAATCAATAAATAAGGGACACTCCCAATATTTAAATTTCTTTTAAGGTCCTGATTGGTATCAAACAACACTTCATAAGACCATCCCTTTCCATTCACCAATGGTTTCACTCTGGCAAGAGTTCGTGAGTCATCGATAGAAATTGCAATAAGTTTTACGCCTGTCTCTGTCTGCCATTCTTCATATAAATCATTAATTTCATCGAGTTCATTGATGCAAGAAACGCACCAGCTTGCCCAAAAACTAACAATAAAAACACCCTCCTTTGTCAATTCTTGTACATCAATTTTTTGGCCTTGCATATTTTTCAAATGAATTGAGGGCAAGCTGACCTGCGCATTAAGATTGATGGAAAAGGCTAGCAGAAAAACAAAACAGATTTTATTCATAGGGTCTATTCTTAACAATTAAAGTGTAACGATTATGTAAACTTGACATGAGCAAAGTTATTATTTTAAGATAATCACTCTTTAAAAAATATTAGACTGTCTTAAAAAAATAATTTTGAGTCTGTAACACTAGTTTAATGTATATTTGGGCCTTTTTATTCACTTAAAATCTTATTCATATGAGAGGCAAGCTTACCATATTGTTTTCCTTATTAGTTTTCGTTTCCTTTTTTTCTTGTTCTGAAAAAACAAAGGTTGAGGATGACCTTACATCAATAACAATTTCAGCAGCTCAAAGCAATATAAATTTAGGGGAGTCATTAACGTTGAGTGTAACAGGAAATAGTGGAAAAAGCATTCTGTCAAATGTGATAATATTTGTTGATGATGTGGCTATTTCGGGCTTAACTTTTACACCTTCGAATGAAGGCAATTATTCAATTTATGCACAATACAAAGGCTTAAAAAGCAATACTTTAAATGTAGCAGTAATAAAACTAGCAGCGACATCAATTAGTATCACTCCAAGCCAAAACACCTTAGCGATTGGTCAAACAATTAGTTTTATCGTCAATGATAATTATGGCGTTGATGTGACTTCTGAATCTGATATTTTTATTGATAATTCAATAATCACAGGAACAACTTATACAGCCACCCAGAGTGGTAACTTTGAAATTCATGCTGTTTTTGATCAATTAGAATCCTCTAAAAAAACCCTCACTGTTTATAAATACACT
>JBFFMB010000323.1:0-3094 GCA_041554455.1 Bacteroidales bacterium | reverse complement strand
CCAATTTTTATAAGTAACTGAAATGAAGCCCAAAACGATTAATCGTTTTGGGCTTCATTTCAGTTACTTATAAAAATTGGTCAAGTTTACTATTTCTCTAGATGAGTATTCATTCACTAGTCTGCAGGAACAAAAGTACCTTCAATAAATACATTCACATTTATTAGACCATTGTTGTAAGTATACATAAATTGCAATCCCAATGATGTACTTGAAATAGAAACAATGGTAATATTAAATACATTTGAGGTATTCGTGTCTGTTGCAGTGAGCATTGTTTGATCTTCGCTAATAACCCATGTTCCTTCAGTCAAAATACCATAGTTTTGGGAATTCACAAAATAACTGCCATTGGCATTAAACATTACTGTTAAATCTCCATATATAAGACTGTAAGCAGCTGTTTCATCATGCCCAGCTTCCGAAAAACTGAGGTTTTGCTCAACCCAATTTTTATCTGTTAATAGGTCAAGAGTGTTTACTACTACAGGATTATCATCATTTTTTTTATCACATGATGCGAGAACAATAATTAAAAGGCTGGATACTAAAATCGAAAAGAAAGTGGATTTTTTCATAGGTGTACTATTTTATTGTTTAAATCAAATTATATCGGTCTTATGCAAATTTAATAAATAGAATAATGAATTTACAATAAATATAGGCGAGAAATTTATAGCTAGACCTAAAATATTGAACAATAGCCTCTATTTTAAATCTCAATTGGCTTAAAGTCTTGTTTTGTAACGCCACAAACCGGGCACATCCAATCATCGGGAATATCTTCAAATTCAGTACCTGGAGGTATGCCCGAATCAGGATCGCCTTCTTCTGGATCATAAATAAATCCACAAACAATACATTGGTAAACTTGTTTTGTTTCTGCAATTTTTATTTTTTCTTTAACTTGTTTTTGGTAATCACCTAAGTATGTGGGTGAGTTTTTTGGAGAAATTCCTTTAATAACGGAGCGATAATAATCATAGGTAAGGGGAGTCGCATTTTCTTGCAGAAGATCATAGTTTACCAATTCTCCAACATATAAAATATGTGTACCAGTATCCATGCTGTCAACAACCTTGCACTCAAACCACGCTACAGTTTTGTCAGTGATAATGGGAGCTCCCGTTGTTTCCGTTTTGTAATTTATAGATGCAAATTTGTTTTCATTCCGCCCACTTTTAAATCCCCAAGGACCTAGAAATTCCAGATCAACATCTTGTTCCAGAATTGAAATACTGAAAACTTTACTCTTCTCAATATAATCTGTTGTCAAATTGTCTTTGTTTGTTACGATTGCAAATTTAGGAGGATCTGCAGTTACCTGAAAAACGGTATTAGAGATATGTCCTGTCATATGTTTCCCGTCAACGGAGCTGACAATATAGAGACCATAACTTAGCTTGAAGAATGCATCTAGATTCATAAGGCGTTTATTTAAATACTAAGATAAGTAAAATGTAGACAGAAGGGAAGCTCTGATGTATTGATGTGGAAATAATTAAGCTATAAATGATGAATGCAAATTATAAAGCATCACTTATAATTTCTGTCTTTAATTAGTTATCCAGTTAATTATTTTATCATCCATTGGACTGGTTTTGGGCGAAACAAAGTCAATCAATTTCCCTTCTTCATCAATCATGTATTTTTGAAAATTCCAACTAATTTTTGAGTCTGAGGTTTTTGTTAGCCACTGATATAATGGGTGCATATCCTTTCCTTTAACAGAAATCTTTGACATCATGGGAAAGCTTACTCCATAATTAATTTGGCAGAATTCTTTAATTTCTTCATTCGTACCCGGTTCTTGGCTTAAGAAGTTGTTGGCCGGAAAGCCTATGATTACAAATTTTTCTCCACCATAGATTTTATATAGCTTTTCTAATTCTTCGTATTGTGGGGTTAATCCACATTTTGAGGCTGTGTTCACAACCAATACTTTCTTCCCTTTTAGCTGCGATAGATCAAAATCTTCTCCATCAATAGATTTTACCGTAAAATCATGTAAGGATTTTGTTTGTGCATTACTAGTCATTGCTGCTGTTATTAATATGAGTATCGTAAGTATGTTTTTCATTATATTTTTTTTACAAATATACTAAATTAATCTTTATGTAGAACAATTCTAAATAAAACAGAATAAGTTCCTATAAATAGACAATTATCAATTAAGATTTATCTATTTTTGCATACCATTATAATTCATATGTTAAACGTCCGAAACCTACAGTTAAACCCTCTCGAAAAAAAAACCTTTGGTCTTCACACGATCTATATGTTGATGGAAGGAATTCTTCTTGGTGTTTTGGCATTAAACGAGTTTGTGTTTTTAAAAAGTTTACATGGATCGAATTATCAATTAGGATTTCTGTTTCAGTTCAGCGCAGCTGTGTTTGTATTTTTAATTTTTTTAAATGAGTTTATTAAGCGCATTCGGAATCGTAAAAAATTATTGAAAATTGTTGCCTTAGCAACACGACTTCCTCTTTTTCTGCTCATCTTATTTCCTCGCAGTTCTGAGGCTTTACAGGGAGATACTATATATCATTATATATTCTTATTTATATTCTTGATTTATTTTTTAGGGAATCCCATTATCTATCCAAGCATCAATTATTTGTTGAAATCGAATTATACTCATCAAAATTTTAGCAAATTGTATAGTATCTCAACATCACTGAATAAAGCGGTTATGCTGATCACAACCTTTGCTTATGGTTTATGGTTGGATACTGATCCATATATTTTTGTCTATGTTTTCCCGGTGATGGCTTTTTTGGGTGTTGCCTCTGTATTCTTGTTGACTCGAATAGAATTCCCTACCGAAGCACAATTGGAAACCAAATTATCGGTCTTTCGATCGGTCTTGAAATCAGGCAAAAATATGATTGAAATTTTAAAACAGAATGTCCCTTATCGTCATTTTGAAGGAGGTTTTATGTTGTATGGCTTTGCCTTTATGTTTACGACCCCTATTTTGTTTATTTATTTTTATGAGCATTTAAATCTGAATTATACTAGTGTGGCATTTTATCGGAATGCCTATAATATCATTGCGATCATTCTTTTGCCTTTCTTTGGAAAGCTAATG
>JBFFMB010000322.1:0-3097 GCA_041554455.1 Bacteroidales bacterium | reverse complement strand
CTGAAACACAAGAAAAAGAGCAGGAAAAGGTGCAAGAAGAACAGGTTAAGGCCAAAACTGAAAAGCCTTCGAAGAAGAAAACTCGTAAAGCAAAAATTACAACCGCTGAGTTGTTAGAGGAAGAAAAAATCAAATATGCTGAATTGAACGATAAATATCTTCGTCTTTTTTCTGAATTCGACAACTTCCGCAAAAGAACTATTAAAGAACGCTTAGAACTAACAAAGACAGCATCACAGGACCTTATTATGTCGATGCTGCCCGTTGTTGACGACTTTGATCGAGCCATTCAAGCCTTTGAAAACACCAATGAAACTGAAAGTTTAAAAGAAGGTGTCAATTTGATTTATAACAAATTCAAATCGACACTCAATTCAAAAGGTGTTGAGTGTATGGAATCCAAAGGGAAAGATTTTGATACTGATTATCACGAAGCTTTAACTCAAATTCCAGCGCCATCAAAGGACTTAAAAGGAAAAGTGGTAGATGTCATTGAAAAAGGATATACCATGAATGGTAAAGTAATACGATTTGCTAAAGTAGTTGTTGGAAACTAAAGATTCTATTTTATACTAAAAGTGATAAACACAAAAGATGTCTAAAAGAGATTATTACGAAATATTAGAAGTACCACAAGGTGCAACGGAAGCAGAAATCAAGAAAGCCTATCGTAAGCAAGCATTGAAATATCACCCGGATAAAAATCCTGATGATAAGGCTTCAGAAGAAAAATTCAAGGAAGCTGCAGAAGCATATGAGGTTTTAGGCAACCCTACTAAACGTGGTCGCTATGATCAGTATGGACATGCTGGTGTTGGAGGAGCATCCAATGGTGGTGGCTTTGGCGGCGGTTTCGGCGGTGGCATGAGTATGGATGACATCTTTAGTAATTTCGGAGATATCTTCGGTGGTGCTTTTGGAGGTGGAGGCGGTGGCGGAAGCCGTCGACGCAGAGTAAATAAAGGATCTAATCTTCGCGTAA
This sequence comes from Bacteroidales bacterium, assembly GCA_041554455.1. GTDB lineage: Bacteria > Bacteroidota > Bacteroidia > Bacteroidales. Next base: position 2,115 of record JBFFMB010000322.1, on the reverse strand, counting down.
AAGTAAAACTCACCCTTGAAGAAATAGCCAATGGGGTTGAGAAGAAAATAAAAGTCAATAAATACGTTAATTGCAACTCCTGTGGAGGAAGCGGTGCTGAAGGTCATTCTGGACACACCAATTGCCCCACTTGTCATGGCTCGGGTCAGGTTACTCGAATTGCCAATACCTTTCTTGGACAAATGCAAACATCTTCTACTTGCCCAACTTGTAGCGGTGAAGGAAAGATTATTAAAAATAAATGCCAAGTTTGTGGTGGACATGGAATTGTGAAAGGGGAAGATGTAATAAGCATTAAACTTCCTGCTGGCGTTTCTGAAGGAATGCAACTTTCGGTTAGTGGAAAAGGAAATGCCGGTGCTCGCGAAGGAATTCCCGGAGACCTCATTGTTTTGATTGAAGAAATCCCTCATGAACAATTAATTCGTGATGGTTCAAATCTAATTTATGATAAATACATCAGTATCCCTGATGCATCCTTAGGAACCACCATTGACATCCCTACCGTAGATGGAAAAGCAAGGGTGAAAATTCCTGCCGGTACACAAGCAGGCAAAATTCTACGTCTCAAAGGAAAAGGCTTGCCCGATGTAAATTCGTATGGTCGTGGTGATTTGTTGGTTAACATTAATGTTTGGACCCCTAAATCTTTATCCAAAGAAGAAAAAGAGATGCTTGAAAAATTAGCTAATTCTGAAAATTTCAAGCCAAATCCTAGTAGCAAAGACAAGAGTTTTTTCAGTAGAATGAAAGAATATTTTGAAGGTTATTAAAATCTAAAACACATTTTGATGGAACTTTTTGTAGCAGAAAACATTACGAAGACCTTTGCGAATCATACTGCATTAAACAATTTAAGCATCAACGTTCCAGCAAAAAGCATCTTTGGACTCTTAGGTCCCAATGGTGCGGGAAAAACCACCCTTATTCGTATCATCAATCAAATTACAGCTCCTGATTCAGGTCGTTTATTCCTGAATGGTGAAAAGCTAAACCCTAAGCATATTTCAAAAATTGGCTATCTCCCTGAAGAACGTGGTCTTTATAAGAAAATGAAAGTGGGAGAGCAATCCATCTACTTAGCTCAACTCAAAGGACTGGAACGAAAAGAAGCGATCAAACGTCTAAAATATTGGTTCGAAAAATTTGAAATTGGATCGTGGTGGGATCGTAAAGTAGAAGAACTTTCGAAAGGGATGCAACAAAAAATACAGTTCATCGTGACTATTGTTCACGAGCCAGAACTGCTCATCTTTGACGAACCCTTTTCTGGGTTTGATCCTATCAACGTAAATCTTCTCAGAGAAGAAATTTTAACATTGAGAGATAAAGGAGCGACCATTATTTTCTCCACTCACAATATGGCTTCTGTCGAAGAAATCTGTGATCATATTGCGTTAATAAATAATTCGCATAAAATACTGGATGGAGAAGTCAAGGAGATTAAAACTCGCTTTAAAACCAATGTTTTTGAGATTAATTATTCCGGATATGAGAATAACATCAAACAATTATTCAACGGACAATTTGAATTGGTGGATGTCTCAGAATCCAAAGAAAATTCAGTAGCAAAAATCAAGATCAATAAGGGTTCACAAAATGACTTGCTAAATCATTTATTACCTCATCTCCAAATTCATTCATTCAACGAAATCATTCCCAGTATGAATGATATTTTCATTCAAGGTGTTGCTGTAGCTAATCAATTAAAAAACTAGGGGTATGAATAAAATTAAACTCATCATAGCTAGAGAGTATCTTACCAGAGTTCGTAAAAAATCATTTATAGTCATGACAATTCTGGGGCCTATTTTGATGGCTGCTATGATTGTAGTTCCTGTATTTTTAGCAACGATGGATGATAGTTCCGAAAAAAAAATTGGTGTCATTGATGAAACGGGTTTATTTTTCGAGAAATTTAAAAATGACGATCAGCATATTTTTCATGCTATTAATAAAGATATAAATCTAGCAAAGGCGGAATTGGCTTCGAGCGATGACTATGCCTTACTCTATATTCCTAAAAAAATGGTTTCGCTGCCAACTCAGGCCATGTTGTATTCCGACAAACAGCCCAATCTTAATTTAAAATCCTATATCGAAAGGGTGATGAGT
>JBFFMB010000321.1:0-3106 GCA_041554455.1 Bacteroidales bacterium | reverse complement strand
TTCCTTCTTCAGGAGTTTTATCTACCATTTCCGCGATATCGGCCCCCGCAACAAAGGCTTTTCCTTCACCTGTAATAATTACTATTTGGATTTCTGGGTTTTTGGAAACCTCATTCACAAAGGAATCCATCTCGTTAAAGAAATTGGTATTTAAAGCATTCATTGCTTCTGGACGACTAATCGTCACAATGGCAATACCGTCCTTGATGTTTATTTTTAAATTTTTATATTCCATGATCTAAAGATGTATGATTTGCAATCCAAATATAAGGAAAAATGATGAAATGTTTTGTTAAATACTGATTATTTGACACTTCTATTTGTTAAGCCATTAACTACTAAATAATAAGAAGGATGGAATTCCCCTCCTTAAATATATAGAGACAAAAAAGATATAAATCATTTCTAAAATTGTATACAGCCAATCTTAGAGATTGGTCTACATTTGTCTTTATCATGTTTAGAAAAATCGCAAACATATTGGTATTAATCCTTTTTATTGTAAGCACAACCGGCTTTACAATATCTAAGCATTATTGTCATGGTAATCTGGTTTCTGTTTCTATCAATGTTGAAGCAAAATCCTGTTGCGGGGTGAGTGATAACGATTGTTGTAAAAATGAAAATGAATTTTGTCAACTAACAGATGACTTCGCGGCTACAATGCCATTCAATATTGTAAACGATTTCTCATTCGATATTAGCTTATTTGTTCAAGAATCTTTTGGCTTAGTTTCTACAACAGAAATTGGATCCATTTATTTAAACAAAGGATTTATACCGCCACCTGATTTGTCGGTTGTTCTTGCCGACCTACAATCTTTCCGTTTATAGCAATTAATTTATAAAGTAACCTGTACTCAGCACTATATCTTATTGGTATATAGGCAAATCACCTAGTTCAGTTATTGTACCTTTATGAATCAATCATCTATAAAAAACTTTTTATGCTTAACAAACTCATTCGTTTTTTTCTTGAAAATAGGTTAGTCACCTTTTTGGTACTCATTATTTTCATCAGTTGGGGGATTATTAATTCACCCTTTGGATGGGATACTGGAATTCTTCCGTCTGATCCTGTTCCAGTAGATGCCATACCCGATATTGGAGAAAATCAACAAATCGTTTATACGGAATGGCCGGGCAGATCACCACAAGATATCGAAGATCAAATTTCCTATCCTTTAACAACCTCCTTATTAGGAATTCCAGGTGTAAAAACCATTCGATCAAATTCTATCTTCGGAGTATCGAGTATTTATATCATTTTCGATGAAGATATTGAGTTTTATTGGAGTAGAACCCGAATTTTAGAGAAACTTAATTCCCTTCCCGCAGGAACATTGCCTGAGGATGTTTCGCCAGCCTTAGGGCCTGATGCAACAGCTTTAGGACAAGTTTACTGGTACACCCTCGAAGGAAGAGACAAAGAAGGAAATCCTGCCGGAGGATGGGATCCACATGAATTAAGAACCATTCAGGATTTTTATATCCGCTATTCTCTAACCTCAGCAAAAGGGGTTGCCGAAGTTGCTTCCATTGGTGGATTTGTAAAAGAATACCAAATTGACATTGACCCCAACGCGATGAAATCTCACGGAGTGAATATTTCTCAAATCATGAATGCCGTTAAAAATAGCAATCTTGATGTGGGCGCGCGTACCATCGAATTTAATCGCGTGGAATATTTAATCAGAGCCATCGGTTACATAAAAAGTCTCGAAGATTTAGAAAAAAGTGTGGTGACGGTTCGCAATAATGTTCCTATTCGTTTAAAGGATGTGGCTAAAATTAATTTCGGACCTGCTACTCGAAGAGGGGGTTTAGATAAAGGCGGATCGGAAGCTGTTGGAGGGGTAGTCGTCGCTCGATATGGAAGTAATCCCTTAGAGACAATCAATAATCTAAAGGCAAAAATCAAAGAAATTGAACCGGGTCTTCCTTCTAAAACCTTGGATGATGGAACGATTTCAAAAGTCACCATTATTCCTTTTTACGATCGTACCGGACTGATTAAAGAAACCCTAGGGACTTTGGAAGAAGCTTTATCATTGGCTATCCTAATCAGTATTATTGTAATCATTGTTTTGGTGCTAAACCTAAGAGCTTCATTTTTAATTTCGAGCTTATTGCCCATTGGAGTATTAATCACCTTCATCGTCATGCGGCAGGCTGGTGTGGATGCTAACATTGTAGCCTTATCAGGAATTGCCATTTCGATTGGAGTGATGATTGATGTCGGGATTGTATTTACCGAAAATATTATCCGACATTTGGAGCTTCCTGAAAACCTAAAAGCAAGAGGGAAGCAATTACAAAAAGTGATTTATACTGCCACTACTGAAGTATCGGGAGCCGTAATTACAGCATTGGCTACAACCATAGTGAGTTTTTTGCCGGTATTTGCCATGCAAGCAGCCGAGGGTAAATTATTTAAGCCACTGGCTTTCACAAAATCATTCGCCATTTTAGCGGCATTGGTTATTGGACTCATTATTATCCCAACACTGGCACATCTTGTTTTCTCCATCAAATTTGATAAAAAACGCTATAAGCAAGTTTTGAATATCGTATTGTTTGTTTCGGGTATTGTACTTTCTATCATTTCTGGAAATTACATTGCCTTATCGATAAGCGCATTTGGTGTAAACGGATATTTAAGCAGTAATCAACTTAAAGGACGTAAAAATTTAACCAATTATATAAATATCGCCATTGCTGCCATTACGGCTATATATTTCCTTACGAAGGCATGGATGCCTTTGGGTGCTCAAAATAGTGCCTTTGCAAACTTTCTATTTGTTATCCTCATTGTTGGTTTCATTTTAGGATTTTTAATGACGGTTGTTTATTACTATCCTCGGATTTTAAACTGGTGCTTAAATAATAAGTGGAAATTTTTAAGCATCCCTATTTTTATCGTCATTTTTGGGATTACAACTTTTCAAGGATTTGATAAAATATTTGGTTTCCTACCGGGATTTGTAAAAAACACCACTGGCTACGAAAGCTTGAGTCATTCAATCCCGGGTCTGGGTAAAGAATTCATGCCTTCGTTGGATGAAGGTTCATTTTTACTGATGCCAACAACCATGCCTCATTCTGG
>JBFFMB010000320.1:0-3123 GCA_041554455.1 Bacteroidales bacterium | reverse complement strand
TGGATTAGGAATTATATCAATGCTTTTCTTTTTAGCACTTTATTATAATATTTCGCTGATTTCGGTTTTAGTCGAAAAATATTTGAGCAAAAAATGGAGGAGATTTAATTCTTATGTAGCTGTTTTTAAAAAATATTCCAATAAGGAATTGTCAAAGGTGTTGTTTTATAGCTTTATTCGTTACTTTATTTTTAATCTTCAGTTTTATTTATTATTGCGAATTTTGGGTGTAAATCTTCCAGTCCTCCATTCTTTATTTTTGACTTCTGCCTTGTATTATGCATTGACAATTATACCAACCATTGCTTTAACAGAACTTGGCATTCGTGGGAGTTTAGCGATCTTTTTATTTGAACTTTATTTCTCCCAAAACGGAGGTTTTACTGAAAAAATGGGTTTAGCAATATTCACTGCTTCATCAACCATTTGGTTGTTAAATATTATTATTCCAGCCTTAGTTGGAACCCTTTTTGTTTATCGATTAAAATTCTTCCGAAAATAAGGTGGACTTCATACATTACATACCAATGCTTTTGCTTATTCTTTTTGGAGGAGCTTATTCTGTATTGATTATTTTATTTACGATTGGATGGTTCCGCTTAAAAAAGGGGAAGCTTTCCAATTATACTGAAAAAGTAAGCGTTTTGATTGCAGTTAGAAATGAAGCTCAATCTATCGGATTTTTATTAGATGATTTAAAAAACCAATCTGTTTCTGCTGATGAATTTGAAGTTTTGATTATTGATGATCATTCCGATGATGCTTCGGCCACTGTTATTTCAGCTTTCTGTAATCAGTTTCCCGAACTACCTTTTCATCTTATTAAAAATATTAAAAAGGGGAAAAAGGAAGCTATAGAATTAGGGATCAGTCGTGCTGATGGAAAGATCATTTTATGTGTTGATGCGGATTGCCGACTTGGGTCAGAATGGATTTCAAGTATTCGTGCAGCTTTCGAGAATTCTGAAGTGCAAATGATTTCAGGACCCGTTATTTTTTTTAAAGAGAATTCAGTATTCAAAAATATACAATCCTTAGAATTTTTGAGTTTGATTGCTTCAGGAGCAGGTGCTATCGGGATGAAAATTCCATTCATGTGCAATGGTGCAAATCTGGCTTTTCGTAAAACGGCTTTTGCAGAGGTCAATGGATACGAAGGAAACGCTCAATTTGCATCTGGCGACGATATTTTTTTGCTTCATAAAATTAAAAAACACTATGGTTCTAAAGCAATATGCTTTTTGAAAGATAGAAATGCAATCGTTGAGACTGCTTCATCCGATACGTTTAAATCTTTTCTTCAACAACGAAAACGATGGGCTTCAAAAAGTCGAGCCTATAAAGATGTGTTTACCTTGTTTACTTCATTTACAGTCGCAGGATTTAGCTTAATGTTAATTCTTCTCGCACTCTTCTCATTCTTTGATGCCGATTTTATTACTGTTTTATTGACGGGGATCTGTTTTAAAATGATCGTCGATTTTACATTATTGATGGCTGTGGCTATCTTTTTTAGAAGGAAAAAGTTAATGGGGTTCTATGTCCTTGTTCAGCTAATATATCCAATATATACCGCTCTTATTTCGCTCTTAGCGTTTTTTACAAAGAATGAATGGAAAGGAAGAAAAATCACCTAATGACTACTCAATAATGCTTTTGCGATTTTCAAATCAACAGCTTGGGTAATTTTAATGTTCTTAGGATCTCCTTTTGATAGATGAATTTTAATCCCCAGAGTTTCGATTACGCTAGCATCATCAGTAAATTCCTCTTTATACTTTTGCTGATAGGCTTTTTTTAAGTCTTCGGAACTAAAAATTTGAGGCGTTTGAATGATGCAAAGGGCTGATCGATCCATGATCTCGTTTTCGTCATCTACAAAAATTCGTACTGACTCGTTAATCGGAATTGTTGGAATGGCATTCCCCTGTGCTTCGGCATCCTTAAAAAGAGTTAGAATATTTTCTTTACTGATGAGAGGTCGAGCTCCATCATGAATGGCTACCAAGCCTTCTTTTACTTTTGTCAAACCATTTTTTACTGAATCAAAACGTGTTTTGCCACCTTTCACAATTTCGTGTTTAATTCGAAAATCATATTCTTTGCATAATGATTGCCAAAACCCAATGCTTGATTCGGGCAAGGCTAACACAATATGAATATTGGGGTCAAAAGAGTAAAAAGCTTCTAGACTATAAAATAAAATAGGCTTGCTATCCAATAACAAAAATTGTTTTGGAACATCCGATTCCATTCTTTTACCAGAACCACCAGCAACAATAATAACTGAATTTGAGGTATTCATCATTTTGAAAAAAAATCCCCTCACTCAGGAGGGGATAAAATATGCTTTAATCTGTTATTTTAGATAATTAACATAGCATCGCCATATGTAAAGAATTTATATTTCTTTTGGACAGCTTCTTTGTAAGCTTTTTGCAAAAAATCATATCCAGCGAAAGCCGAAACCATCATCATCATTGATGATTGTGGCAAATGCAAATTACTAATCATGCAATTAGCAACACTAAATTCGTGAGGAGGAAATAAAAATTTATTTGTCCATCCATTAAAAGGCTTCACCATTCCTGCAATTGAAACACTGGTTTCCAGGGCTTTCATTGAGGTTGTTCCAACAGCACATACCAGTCTCTTCTTTTCCTTAGCCGAATTCACGATCTTGGTACATTCTTCGCCGATAATAACTTCTTCAGAATCCATTTTATGTTTGGTTAAATCTTCCACTTCAATATTTCGGAAGTTTCCCAATCCAGCATGAAGCGTAACTTCTGCAAATGTAACACCCATTAATTCAAGGCGTTTCATCAATTCTTTACTGAAATGAAGACCAGCCGTTGGGGCTGCAACAGCTCCTTCATGTTTGGCATAAATCGTTTGATAACGTTCTTTGTCTTCAGGGATGTTTTCCCGTTGATGAATTTTTGGTAATGGAGTTTTACCTAAACTATAAATGGTTTTTTTGAATTCTTCGTAAGAGCCATCAAATAAAAAGCGGAGAGTTCTTCCACGAGAAGTTGTATTGTCAATTACTTCGGCAACCAAGGTATCGTCTTTTCCGAAATATAATTTGTTTCCAATACGAATTTTACGAGCAGGATCAAC
>JBFFMB010000319.1:0-3129 GCA_041554455.1 Bacteroidales bacterium | reverse complement strand
GGGGGGAGCGTGCCATTCTTTTCAAGTTGCTTTTCAAAACCTGGAGGTAAAGATTCTTTTTTAGCTAGTCCTGGAGGCATCTCCTTGCTCTTCCCTTTACCTTTATCCTTTTTATTTTTATGATCCTCTTTTTCATTCTTGAGAAAGGCTCGAACGTGAAGGTCTCAGTCAAACTGAATGTCTTGACATAATAATGCAATTCCTTGACAGAATACTTTCAAATTCACAGCATAAGCTTTATTAAAAGGAACATCCTTGGGTAATACATTTGAGAGACTTTCTGCTTCGAAGACAAAATATTCTAAGGATTCAAATGGTTTCCATCCTTCTTGTAAAATTGGAAATTCGTAATCACCATCAGAGTATTTAATTAATAAAACATTATACTGAATATCAAAAATTAAGACCTTCCTTAATTCTAAAATATTAAAATTTTCTTTACCTAATTTTCTGCGAGGGGAGGGGTTATTATTCGTTTTGTAATCCGAGTGTGGGATCCGATTTCGGGCACTGGCCCATTTCCCATTATCTTGTAATGCCCATCCTTCAGCATCCTCCAAATAGGACTGAACCTTACTTATAGTAGAAAAGCTAACTTCAACAGTGTCATCTTTTTGAGCTATGATACAAGCTAACGGAAATAGGAATAATAGTATGAAGAATAGTCCTTTTTTCATTTAATACGTTTTTGAGTTTCCAGAAATCTCACTCTAAACATAGGTATAAATACCCATATTTCAGGTAAATTTATAAAAAATATGTGCTAAAGGAAATCCTTTAAGGTATTTTATTACAAATTTTATTAACAAACTATTGGCTAATGGGTTTTGTGTTTTGATGTCTTTCCACAAAATTTTTTAAATATGGTTTTCTATCAGCTTTAATGCTTTCTCAATACCTTGGATGTCTGCTCCTCCAGCGGTAGCAAAGTGAGGCTGACCACCACCACCACCTCTGATCTCCTTAGCGATTTCACGTATAATAGCACCTGCATTTAGTTTTCGGGTGTTCACAAGATTGTCGGCTATCATTAAACTTAAATTAGCTTTACCGTTGTTTTCGCTCCCCAGTAGTAATACCATATCCTTGATCTCTCCATTCAAAGCAAAAGCCAAATCGCGAATAGCATCCGTATCTAAATCAATTTTTGTACGGATTAAGTTTACGCCATTTACGTTTTCGACATTTTGGATTAATTGAGATTTTAAAGTTGTGATTCTTTCCTTTTTGAAAACATTCAGTTGTTTGTTCAATTGCTCGTTTTCATTTAAAAGATGTTGAATGTTTTTAAATAAATCAACAGGGCTTTTAAACAATTCAGTAATGGCATTCAATTGATTGATTTTATCTTCATAATAAGCTTCCGCTTTTTCTGCGGTCACAGCTTCAATACGACGAATTCCTGCGGCAATAGCCCCTTCGGAAACAATCTTAAAGAGTCCTATTTGACCACTTGCTTCAACATGTGTACCTCCACATAATTCTGTCGAGAAATTCTTGTCAAATTGAATAACACGAACCTGATCTCCATATTTTTCTCCAAAAAGAGCCATAGCTCCCATAGATTCAGCTTCTGCAATTGGAACATCTCTGAATTCACCAATTGCAATATTTTGTCTTATTTTTTGATTGACGATGTGTTCAATGTTTTTAATTTCTTCGTCAGTGAGTTTGGAAAAATGAGAGAAATCAAAACGCAATCGTTCATTATCAACCAAGGATCCTTTTTGTTCAACGTGAGTGCCTAAAACTTGACGGAGTGCAGCATGCATAAGGTGTGTTGCACTATGGTTATTTTTGATTTGCTCTCGGTTTTTTGCGTCCACTTCTGCAAAAACATTTACCGAATTCTCTTCTTTAAATTTGGGACTAATATGAACAATGAGGTTGTTATCTTTTTTTGTATCGATGATTTCAATAATCTGGTCATTCAATTTTAATATGCCAGTATCTCCAACTTGTCCCCCTGATTCTGCATAAAAAGGTGTTTTATCTAGCACTATCTCAAAATAAGTTTTTTTCTTAGCGGTGACCTGTCTGTATTTTACGATTTTAACATCTGCTGTAAGTTGATCGTAACCGATGAATTCTGTTTCATGAATTCCGTCATTAAGAACAATCCAGTCAGTTGTTTCTTTTTGTGCAGCATTTCGTGAACGATCTTTTTGTTTTGTTAATTCAGCGTTGTAGGCATCTATATCTACTTCAAGTCCTTTTTCATGTGCCATTAATTGTGTTAAATCAATGGGGAAGCCAAAAGTATCGAATAATTCAAATGCAAAGCTTCCATCAATAATTTTAGATTTTGATTTTTCAAGATGATGTTCAAATTTTGTTATTCCTGTGGCTAAAGTGCGTAAAAATGATTGTTCTTCTTCTGTAATCACTTTACGAATAAGCTCTTCTTGTTTTCTGATTTCAGGAAAGACATCTCCCATTTGTTCTGAAAGGGTAGAAATTAGTTCATTAATGAAAGGTTCATTAAAATTAAGAAATGTATAGCCATAACGAACGGCACGTCTAAGAATACGCCGAATAACATATCCTGCCCCTGTATTTGAAGGTAATTGACCATCTGCAATAGCAAAAGCAACTGCACGTAAATGGTCCGCAATTACACGAATGGCTATATCTGATTTCTCGTCCGTACCATATTTTATGTTAGCGAGATTAGCAATTTTTTGCAGTAATGGTTGAAAAACGTCTGTATCGTAATTCGATTGAACCCCTTGTAAAACCATACATAGACGTTCAAAGCCCATCCCAGTATCGACATGTTTTGAAGGAAGTGGAAGCAATTTGCCATCTGCTTTGCGATTAAATTCGATGAATACCAAATTCCAGATTTCGATCACCAAGGGATGATCCATATTCACTAAATCTTTCCCTGATATTTTTTTCTTTTCCTCAGCACTTCGTATATCAACATGAATTTCGGAACAGGGTCCGCAAGGACCACTTTCTCCCATTTCCCAGAAATTATCTTTTTTAGATCCAAATAGAATTCTGTCTTCAGGAACAATCGATTTCCATATTTCGTAGGCTTCCATGTCTTTTCCTGTGGCATCTGCTTCATCACCACCAAAAACACTCACATATAAATTATCTTTGTCAATTTTAAAAACATCG
>JBFFMB010000318.1:0-3132 GCA_041554455.1 Bacteroidales bacterium | reverse complement strand
TGTTTACATCGCTTTGCGGAACACCCTCAAAAACGCTTAATAACGTACGCTCATCTAATTTTTTTAAGCTTTCAGTAGTTCCTTTACCAAACAGAATTTGAGAGGCCTCAATAGAGGTATTATAATCCTCTTCTGAGTGAACTCTAATAGTGATATCTTTCGCTAATGCTTTTTGTAATTCGCGAGCATGTGGCGCTTCATTATGACGGGCAATTAAATCTTTTATTTCAGCTTCCTCTAATAGAGTGAATTTTTTAATAAAATTGGCTGCATCTTCATCTGAGGTATTTAACCAAAACTGATAAAAAGCATAGGGTGAGGTTTTTTCTGGATCTAGCCAGATATTTCCTTGTTCCGATTTTCCAAATTTCCCACCATCTGCTTTTGTAATTAATGGTGTAGTTAATGCAAAGGCGTCACTTCCTGCTTTACGACGAATAAGCTCTGTACCAGTAGTAATATTACCCCACTGATCAGATCCGCCCATTTGAAGTTTGCAGTTTTTATGTTGATTCAACCAATAAAAATCATAACCCTGAACCAATTGATAAGTAAACTCAGTAAACGACAATCCTGTTTCTAAACGTTTTTTAACTGAATCTTTGGCCATCATATAATTGATGGTAATATGCTTCCCTATATCACGAATAAAATCCAAGAAATTTATATCCTTAAACCAATCGTAATTATTCACTACAATAGCTGAGTTATCACCACAATCAAAATCCAAAAACTTAACTAATTGTTTTTTTTGTCCTTCAAGGTTTTTATGAATGGTTTCAGTATCAAGTAAATTTCTTTCTTGTGATTTCCCAGATGGATCACCTACCATTCCAGTTGCCCCACCTACCAATACAACTGGTTTATGACCATCTATTTGGAAATGCTTTAAAAGCATTAAAGTGGCTAAATTTCCAATGTGTAATGAATCAGAGGTTGGATCGAAACCAATATATCCTGCCGTCATTTCTTTTGCGAGTTGTTCTTCGGTTCCCGGCATCATATCGTGGATCATCCCACGCCATTTTAATTCTTCAATAAAGCTCATAGTCGACAAATTTTGACAAAGATAGAACTAATGCATCAATTTGAAAATGGAGTGATTTGAAAATTTGAAAAATGATTAACTTTAAGCCATGATATTTGTAACAGGCGGAACAGGTTTAGTAGGAACTCATTTAATATATGAGCTACTTAAAAAAGGTGAAAAAGTAAGGGCTATCCGACGTGAGAGTAGTAAAATTGAAAAACTTGAGAAAGTCATTTCTTATTACCACAAGAACCCTCAGGACTTATTAAAGAATCTTGAGTGGGTTTATGGTGATATTTTAGATGTGTATTCGCTGGAAGATGCCATGGAAGGAGTTGATTATGTTTATCATGCTGCAGCTATTATTTCATTCAATCCTTGCGATCATAAAAAAATGATAGAAAATAATACCAAAGGGACGGCAAATGTTATTAATGCGGCATTAAAGAAAAATATAAAGAAACTATGCCACGTCAGTTCAATAGCTTCTGTAGGAAGAGACAACACAAAAAATAGTGTAAGCGAAAATGATCAATGGACGTATTCAAAACAACAATCGGCCTACGCAATTAGTAAATTTGAATCTGAACGAGAAGTATGGCGAGGAATCGCTGAAGGCTTGAATGCCGTGATTGTTAATCCATCCATTATATTGGGATCCGGTCATTGGGGAGAAGGAAGTTCTGTTATTTTTTCCACTATTTGGAAGGGATTAAAGTTTTATACTAAAGGGGTTACGGGTTACGTCGATGTGAGAGATGTTGTTATATGTATGATCGAATTAATGCAAGGTCCGTTTACGAATGAACGTTATATATTGAATGGAGAGAATGTTTCCTATAAAAATTTATTTGAGAATATAGCATCCGAATTACAGGTTGATAAGCCCTCCATTTATGTTACCAAATTCATGAGTGAGATCGTTTGGAGATTGGCAAGAGTACAAAGTCTCATCAGTGGAAAACAAGCTCTTATTACAAGAGAAACGGCCAGGACTGCCAATAAAATATATTTCTTTTCAAATGAAAAAATAGGGACTGCCTTACATTTTCAGTTCCGTCCAATCACTCAAACAATAAAGAATACAGCCATTCATTTTTTAGCTGATCAAAAAAAATAATAAATTAAGATGTCATATATTTTCATCAGCAATAAAAAATAATCGTAATTTAGTATTCCGAAAAGTATTTAAATAAATCAAACATATTTTATGAAAAACCATGGTATAATCTACTGGCCTAAAGGCGGAAACGTTGAAACTGTAGCACAAAAAATCTATCAACGATTTGATAAAACAAGTATTAATATTTACGATATTTTATCAATTGAAACAACAGATTTAGTAAACTACGACTGCCTAATTATTGGCTGTTCAACAGTCGGTTCAGAAACATGGCAAGAAGCTGAAGGGAATAATAAATGGCACTTATTTTTTAAGGAGTTGGATAAAATCAATTTGAAAGGAAAAACAGTTGCCTTTTTTGGATTGGGCGATCAGGTTTTATACCCCAATAATTTCGTTGATGGCATGCAAATCATTAAAAACGAATTTGAAAAACGAGGAGCTAAGATTATTGGTAAATGGTCAACTGAAGGCTATACTTTTACTGATTCTTTAGCAGTTGAAAATGATTTCTTTTGCGGCCTAGCCTTAGATGAAGATCAACAAGATGAGTTAACAAATGAACGTATTGATCAATGGTTGGCTCAGTTAAGAACCGAATTGTGTGCTTAATTTTTAATTAAATTTCTGTAGTGATCGTAACGATCTAAAATCTCTATTACAAAATTATAGGGTTCTTCTCCCCTGCAATAACCATAACGAACAACACTATCGCGATAATATTTGGGATTGGATTTTTGCAACAAATACGTATCCACATTTCCTGTCCAGATATTAGGATCATATTTATATTTTTCGGCTAAACGTCGCGCATCCAGAACATGGGCTAAACCGACATTATAAGAAGCAAGAATAAATTTCGTGCGTTCATTTTTATCCACAATTTCTTCTGGAATTTGTTTATCGAGCCAACGAATAAATTTCACTCCTGCTTCAATTTGATCTTTAGGGGGGGATAAACTATCAACTCCAAACATCT
>JBFFMB010000317.1:0-3132 GCA_041554455.1 Bacteroidales bacterium | reverse complement strand
ATTTCTTTTGCAATAGCTTTAATATTATCTGAAATTCCAATAGTAAAGAAATGTAAAGCAGGGACTCCAAATTGTATCAATTCTCTGCTTTGAGCGATTCCCCATTCAATCCCCACTTGAAAAGCTTCCTGATTACTCTTGCATTTCGAAACCTCATTCACCAAAGCATGAGGGATATCAATATTAAAAACCTTGGGTAGGAGAGCCAAATCATTCATACTTGTGATGGGTTTTAAACCAGGAATAATTGGAACATCAATGCCAATATTTCTGCATTTTTTTACAAAATCAAAATATTTTTGATTGTCAAAAAACATTTGCGTAACAATATAATCAGCACCCGCCTCCACTTTTTGTTTCAAATATTTGAGATCAGTTTCCATATTCGCTGCTTCAACATGCTTTTCAGGATAAGCCGCTACTCCAATGGAGAAATTTGTATTGGTTCTATTTTCAAGCTCTTCATCCAGATATTTCCCCCGATTCATATCCATGATTTGCTTTACCAATTCAGAAGCATGGGCATGACCTTCTTCTTCCGCTTTAAAATAGCGTTCATTTTTTAATGGATCACCACGCAAAACCAATAAATCGGTAATTCCCAAGAAATTCAAATCAATGAGAGCATATTCTGTAGCATCCTTTGTAAAGCCTCCACATAAAATATGGGGTACCACATGAACATTGGGGTATTTATATTTTATTGCTGCTGAAATTGCTACAGTTCCGGGACGTTTCCGAACTGATTTTTTCTCAAGAAGTCCAGAAGGATGTTTTTTATAAACAGCCTCTTCCTGATGATAAGTGATATTTATATTTAATGGGTTAAATTCAATTAAATTATCAATGGTTTTATAAATCATTTCGATATTATGCCCTTTCAAAGGAGGCAATAATTCAAATGAAAAATGCGTTTTGGAATCTTGCTTAAAATGGTCTATTACTTTCATCGTATTCTATTTGTAGTTCAAGTTTGCATTTAATAATCGTTCTGTTTCTTGCACAGAACTTCCTCTTCTTTTGGCGTATTCTGAAATTTGATCTCGACTCATCTTACCCACATTAAAATATTGTGAATGAGAATTTGCAAAATAATAACCACTCACAGAGGCTGTCGGGTACATCGCAAAATTTTCAGTCAAACTGATGCCAATACTTTCAGCGTCAAGTAAATTAAAAAGTGTTCTTTTTTCGGCATGCTCAGGACAGGCTGGATAACCTGGTGCAGGACGAATCCCTTGATATTCTTCTTTTAAAACAGACTGAATACTTAAATCTTCATTCGGGCTGTATGCCCAAAACTCTTTACGTACACGTTCATGCATTAATTCAGCAAAAGCTTCTGCTAAACGATCAGCCAGAATTTTTAACATAATGGAGCGATAGTCATCCAAATCGGTCTCGGCTTCAAACGTCCATTTTTCGAGATTTATTCCAGCTGTAACAGCAAATGCACCGATATAATCCGTCTTTTCAGAATAGGTTGGAGCAATAAAATCGGATAAACATAAATTAGGATATTCATCGGATTTCAGTTGCTGATTTCTCAGAAAATAAAGTTTATCTTGTTCGTTTTTACGACTCTCATCAGTATAAACAATCACATCATCACCTATTGAATTCACAGGATAAAACCCCATAACTCCGTTGGCAACAAACATTTTATTTTCAAGGATTTCATCCAATAATTGAATAGCATCATTATACAATTTTTTAGCTTCTTCTCCCTTAATAGGATCCTCAAATATGGCTGGGAATTTCCCACTAATTTTCCAGGCATGAAAAAAGAAAGTCCAATCAATATATTTTGAAATATCCTTTAAAGAATAATTCATAAAAAATTTATTTCCTAGAAATTTAGGTTTATAAATGGGTTCTTTATCCCAATTAAGTTTCAGTGCATTCGCTCTAGCATCCTCGATTGAAATAAAAACAGACTGATCTTTGTTATCATAGAATTTTTTTCTGATTTGATCATACTCGTCATTTATTTCATCAAAAAATGGTTTTGCGAGATGTTTTGTCAAACTTTTTGAAGCAACCCCAACACTTCGTGAAGCATCCAAGACATGAATAACAGGAGCTGAATATTGGGGATCAATTTTTACAGCTGTATGAATTTTTGAAGTTGTGGCTCCACCAATTAACAAAGGAATTTTTATATTATTTCGTTCTAATTCCTTAGCTACGTGAACCATTTCTTCGAGCGAAGGTGTGATTAATCCACTCAATCCAATAATGTCCACATTTTCTTCTAGAGCAACCCGTATAATTTTTTCTGTAGGAACCATCACCCCCAAATCAATCACTTCAAAATTATTACAAGCCAAAACTACACCTACAATATTTTTTCCAATATCATGGACATCTCCTTTAACAGTGGCCATTAAAACTTTAAGTGCTGATTTTTTTTTACTCGATTTATCTTTTTCAGCCTCAATATACGGAAGAAGAACAGCAACAGCCTTTTTCATCACCCGTGCACTTTTAACTACTTGTGGTAAAAACATTTTTCCAGAGCCAAACAAATCGCCTACAATATTCATCCCATCCATTAAAGGACCTTCAATCACTTCAATGGCTTTCGGAAAATTCTGACGAGCCTCTTCAACATCCAACTCAATTTGTTCGGTAATTCCTTTTACAAGAGCATGCTTAAGTCGTTCTTCAACGGAGAAGGTTTTCCATTCCTCTATTTTTTCTTCTTTTTGATCTGCTGATTTTAGGTTTTCAGCAAAGTGAATCAAACGATCGGTTGCATCTTTTCGACGGTTTAAAACCAGATCTTCTACCAATTTTAATAAATCTTTAGGGATCTCATCATAAATCTGGAGCATACCAGGATTAACAATCCCCATATCCATACCTGCCTGAATAGCATGATACAAAAACACAGAATGAATGGCTTCACGAACCGTATTATTACCCCTAAAAGAGAAAGAAAGATTGCTAATGCCCCCACTGACTTTTGCATGAGGAAGATTTTCTTTAATCCATTTTATAGTACGGATGAAATCAACAGCATAGGAATTATGCTCATCAATACCTGTTCCGATGGTTAAAATATTGGGGTCGAAAATGATATCTTCGGCAGGAAAATTTATTTTTTCAGTAAGTAATGTATACGCTCTT
>JBFFMB010000316.1:0-3155 GCA_041554455.1 Bacteroidales bacterium | reverse complement strand
CCGCTTTCAGTAAAAACAATTATTATGCTGGAAAAGGAAATCTGGGTCAGCATAATACAAAGTTAAATTTTGACTTTATTCCTATTGAAGGTTTCAATTACACAAATTCTACACTAGAACTTTATACCTATAAAAATTCAGATATCAGGTATTACCAACTTATCAAGCCTTACACCGAATTATATTTCGTTCAAGGTCCCGAAAAAGAAAAGATATTTGAGGGAATCCACACTCAGAATATATTACCTCGCTTAAATGCAGGCATACGATTTCGATTTATTACGGCCCCAGGGATGTATGAAAATCAAAAAACTGACAATAAGAATCTATACATAACTCTCAGGTATAGAACTGAAAATAGTCGTTATGGTTTTATATTAAATTACCTAAGCAACAATATGCAGACGGAAGAAAATGGAGGAATAGCTATTGACTCATTATTTGAAAAAAACTTAGAAACAAATCGATTACTTATTCCTGTCAAGTTAAATGAAGCTAAAAATCGTGAAATCCAGAATAGTTTCTCGTTGAATCATTATTTTAATATTGGTAAACCTAAAACCATTCTTAAAGATAGCTTAGACAATATCATTGAACGCAAAGGTTTTAGTTTTGGTCGTTTAACACATACCATGACTTATGAAAAACATCGAATGTCATTTAGAGATAATATGGATTCGAATGATAGTCTTTTTTACTTGCCAGAGAACGAATTATCAATCTCAATTTATGATAATCCAATCCACGATTCCATAACTTTTGATTCAACTAGTATTTATAAACTTGAAAACCAAATTACTTGGTCAAATTTAGATTATGATGACGATCCAGAAAACAAAGCTTTGTATTTTTATTTTGGATTGAAATCACAGATTATCAGCATTACAGATGCTCATATAGTATATGATACTCGTACAATAATAAATCCCGATGATGGATCCGAAAAGCTTGTTATATTTGATACTCTTAATATAAATAAAAGGACTTATAATCAGCTTATACCTAAAGGAGGTTTCTCTATTTTTGCATTTAAGAGCTCTCGTTTAAGTGTTGATGGATCTTATGTTATGAATGGCTACAATAGTGGTGATATTTTCTTATCCGCTTCATTGAGCCAATTTTTGGGGAATAAGGAAAAAAATTGGGGACAACTGATTCTTGAATCTACCATAAATAAAAAAACACCTAATTGGTTTTACAGCTATCATTTGGGTAATAATATTCGATGGGAAAATGACAACTTAGTAAAAGAAAACATAGTAAATCTAAAAGCGCATTACAGATACAAAGGCCTATATCTAGGTGCTTCATATCTTTTGATAGATAACTATGTTTATCTTGATGAGACAGCTCATCCAAAGCAAATTTCCGGTTCAACTTCACTAATTAAAGCAAATTTACGTTATGGACTTAAATTAGGGAGATGGAATTTTGATATCGATTTAATCTATCAGAAATCGAAAGAGAATATCATTAGTGTTCCTGAATTTATTGGAAACTCTTCAATCTATCTCACAAAAAGTATATTTGGAAATGTTGCTGTTTTACAACCCGGAATAGAGGTCTTTTATAATACAGCTTATTATGCCGATAATTATTCACCTGCACTTAGAAGTTTTTATGCACAGCATGACGAAAAAATTGGAAATAAAATCTACGCTGATGCATTTCTGAATGTGAAAATAAAACGTACTTTATTTTTCCTAAAGTATCAACATGCCAATAGCAGATTCTCAAAAGCGTATTATATGACTGCGGGATATCCAATGCAAGATATTGCTTTACGATTTGGGATTTCCTGGAAGTTTTATGATTAGTCTTGCTTAATTCATTCCTCTTTGCTTTTTAATCTGATCATAAGCTGCGTTTAGGCTTTGCAACTTTTCTTCAGCAGCAATTCTTATATCATCACCAAGATGAGAAACTTTATCCGGATGATATTTCACAGCCATCGCACGATAGGCTTTCTTAACT
Source organism: Bacteroidales bacterium (assembly GCA_041554455.1). Taxonomy (GTDB): domain Bacteria; phylum Bacteroidota; class Bacteroidia; order Bacteroidales. The sequence goes on along the minus strand of JBFFMB010000316.1, from coordinate 1,181 downwards.
TCAGCATCTGTAGCATTCGAAGAAATTTCAAGAATTTGGTAAATCGATCCATTTTCTTTGAGGAACATCGCTTTGATTGATAAGAAATCATTACGATCTAAATCCATATAACGGGATATCTGCTCAATGATATTCAATTCTTTTGGATGCATTTGTCCATCGGCCATTGATATTCCGAATAAAAAATGCAAAAGTTGTAAGCGTGAAGCATAATCCATATAATGTCTTATCTGCAAGCAAACATCAAGGACATTGATATTTTGTTTCAGAATTTCTCTAAGAAGTTTAACATTCTCATTCGCATTTTCAACGCCAAACTGTTTAATAAAATACTGCCTGACGAAATCCAATTCTGATTTTAATATTTTATCGTCAGCCTTCATAACTGCAGCTGCAAGAACTAATAAACTAGCACCAAAGTCACCCCTTTGTGTTTGGGTATCTGAATATGGATGACCTTTTGACGAATCATAAGCATATTTTCCGCTTTGCATTCCATCGTACATCGAACCAAAAACAAAACCTAAAATACCACCGATCGGTCCACCGAAAGCCCAACCTAATCCCCCACCTATCCATTTACCATATGTTTTTTTTGCTGTCATTTTTTTTATTTTATGAGTATTACAAATTTACTGATGTTTAGCAAACAATAAAGATTCAATGTGTTAAATTTCATTAAAATAAAAGCCTTCCTGATTCATCAGAAAGGCTTTAAATATGATGTACGCAAATGATTAAATATTGCGTTCCTCTTCAATAAATTTAATTCCATATGCATCTAATTCAGCCATTACAGGTTCGTAGACATCCTTCATAATTGGAACCTGAACTCCTTTTCGAGTAATTTTTCCTGTTAAAATTAATTTCGTAGCAATGGCAACTGGAACACCAACCGTTATTGACATAGCGGTATGAACCTGATTAGTTCCAATCACTACCATTCTTGACACCAATTCCTTTTCTTGTCCATCAAGATTGTACTCGAAATGATGATACATAGTAATCATATCTTTATCCTCAGGACCAAGACTCCATTTTTGCTCTAATAAATGCTGTAATATTTGAGCTGGTGTTCCTTCTTTTAAACCAACCAATCTGTCTTCAAAAATGCCAAGCCAAACCAGCTTTTTCATTATTGTGCTATTCAGATCGAAATCAAATTTTTCACAGACTTTATT
>JBFFMB010000315.1:0-3159 GCA_041554455.1 Bacteroidales bacterium | reverse complement strand
GCTTTTCGACAAACTTCAAGGATGTTTTTTTCTCCCTCAATTGGAATCTTCATTCCATCAATAATCATATATTCTTCTCTTTTCATCTTAAAATCCAATTATCGCATTAAACTTACAAACCGTATTACATATCCCACATTTGGTACATAACATAGGATCAATGAAGTGAACTTCTTTTTTTGGTCCTGTAATTGCACTCACCGGACATTTTCGAGCACAAGCAGTACAACCAATGCATTTTTCAGCATCAATTTCGATGACAGCCAAAGCTTTGCAGTTTCCTGTTGAACAATGCTTTTGATGAATATGCTGTTCGTATTCTTCTCTAAATTTTTCGATGGTCGAAAGTACTGGACTTGGAGCTGTTTTTCCGAGTCCGCATAGGGAAGCTTTTTTAATTACATTTCCTAATTTAGTGAGTCTTTCAATAATATCTTCGGGCGCTTTTCCATCCATTATATCTTTGAGCATCGAGAGCATTTGTTTGGTGCCTTCGCGACAAGGGACACATTTTCCACAACTTTCATTTTGTGTGAATTCCATAAAGAACTTAGCAATTTGTATCATGCAGCTTTGTTTATTCATCACAACTAAACCGCCCGAACCAACCATAGCCCCTACTTTTATCAAATTATCATAATCCAATGGAAGATCAAGGTCTGCTTCGGTTAAACATCCTCCTGAAGGCCCGCCAATTTGGACGGCTTTAAAACCTTCGTTTACAATTTCGCCATTGTTGTTAATGACTCCTCCACCGATATTATAAACAATCTCACGGAGTGTCGTTCCGAAAGGAACCTCTATTAAACCAGTATGTGCAACATGTCCGGTTAATGCAAACGTTTTAGTACCAGGCGAGTTTTCTGTTCCATACTGACGAAACCATTGGGCGTCATTTCTAAAAATTAAAGGAACAGCAGCCAAGGTTTCTACATTGTTAATGATGGTTGGTTTGCCGTTTAACCCACATTTAGCAGGAAATGGTGGTTTTGGTGAAGGCATTCCTCTTTTTCCTTCGATAGAGCTCATTAATGCAGTTTCTTCACCACATACAAATGCTCCAGCTCCTTCCATCACTTGCATATCCAAATCAAAGCTTGATCCAAAAATATTTTTACCTAGTATGCCATGTTTTCTAGCATCCACGATGGCTTTCTTCATTCTCTGAACGGCCAAAGGATATTCAAGTCGAACATAGATATAGCCTTCATTGGCACCGATGGCTTTAGCCGCAATCATCATTCCTTCCAAAACTCGATGAGGATTTCCTTCCATCAGGCTTCGATCCATAAATGCCCCTGGATCTCCCTCGTCACCATTACAAATCACATATTTTTTTTCATTTTTTTCAACTCTGGCAAATTCCCATTTTTTTCCTGTAGGGAATCCGCCACCACCTCTGCCGCGTAAACCCGCGTCTATAAGTGTTTTGCAGATATTTTCTGGTTTCCAGTTTAGAATTAAATCTTTGGCTGCAGAATAACCACCCAGAGACATATATTCGGCAATATTCTCTGGATCTATTAATCCACATTCATTGAGGACTATTCTCTTTTGTCGTTTGTAAAAGGGGATTTCATCTTGTCCTCTACAAATTTCGTTTGTGGTTGGGTCTTGATAAAGTAATCGTTCAACTATTTCATCATTGGCAATTGTTTTTTCGACGATATCTTTGACGTCTTCAGGCTTAACTTTAACATAAAGAATTTTCCCTGGGCTGATGTTTACTAAAGGACCTTGAGCACAAAACCCTTGACATCCACTCCCTGAAACATGAATTTTATCTTTTCCATCTTTTTTATGATCGTGTTTATCTAGTTTGATGATGGCATCAAAACCAGCCTCATCCAATTGTTTTTTTAATTCGTCATATACTTTTAAAGCGCCACTGGCGATACATCCTGTTCCCGCACAAATGACAATCCTTTTTTTTATGTCTGCACATGATTCTTTATAGCTTTTAGCTATGTCTTCTATATTTTCGTAAGATGTTTTCATTAAATGCCTGTTTCTTTAGTTAAATAAGAATCTATAATTTCTCCAACTTTTTTTTCCGTTACCAAACCATATACTTCTTCGTTGATGACCATTACTGGGGCTAAACCACAAGCGCCCAAACAGCTTACTGTTTCGATGGTGAAAAGCATATCGGGCGTTGTTTCTGCATCCTCCCCGAGTTTTAATTTTTGCTTGATAATCGCATGTAGGTTCATCGCTCCTTTCACATGACAAGCTGTGCCATTGCAAATTTTTATGACATGTTTTCCTTTGGCTTCCAATGTAAAGTGTGAATAAAAAGTAGCAACACCATATACTTCAGCCACAGGCATGTCTAGTGCTGTTGCAATATATGTTAATACTTCTTCAGGTAGATAGCGGTATTCTTCCTGTACTTGTTGAAGAATAGTGATTAATTTGGCATGATCATTATTGTTTTGTTCTATAATTGACAAAACCTTTTCAAACTTCCTAATTTTAGGATTGATTTCTTTTATCTCTGTACTCATCTCTTTCGTCCCCCTTTTAAACCAACTTCTATTCTAATTTAATTACTTTAATTTTTTTATAATAACTGCTAGATTTGAATAAATGGATGTATTTTCTATAATGATGTTTTCTGGTTCTTTGATTGGAGTTGGTGCAAAATTCCAAATGGCTTTGATGCCAGATTCTACCATATGATCTGCAATGCTTTGCGCGTATTCGTCGGGAACGGTAATAATTCCAATTGAAATATGCATGCGTTTTACTAATTCCTGGAATTTATCAATAGATAGAATTTTGATATTATTGATTTCTGTACCCACGATATCTGGATTGCTATCAAAAGCAACTAGGATTTTAAAACCTGTTTCATCAAAGCCATCGTAATTCATCAATGCTGATCCTAGATTTCCTGCACCTACAAGAAAGGCTTCGTTCTTTTTATTGAAACCTAAAAAATCTTCGATGGCTAGTGTTAATTCAGCAATATCAAAACCTACCCTCGTTTTTCCAATGACATTGGTATATCCCAAATCCTTCGTTATTTGAGTAGGATCAAACCCTAAGTCTTTTGCAATGCCGGGTGCTGAAATGTATTTCTTTTCACTGCTGTCAATAGTTTTTAAATAAGACAGATATAAAGGCATTCTTCGAATTGTTGGCTCCGGTATCCCT
>JBFFMB010000314.1:0-3160 GCA_041554455.1 Bacteroidales bacterium | reverse complement strand
TAGTATAGGTCGTGTTTATATTCAGTTTCTCATCTTTATCCAGTTTAATAACTACCGATTTTTTCTTAATCTTTATTTCAGGTTTTTTCTCCATAGGTGGAGAAATGAGCATTTGAGATTGTACATCTTTAAGTTGGATAAATTCGTTGAAACTTATCTTCATTTCTCTGTCAGAGAAATTGGATGAATAATTTTCAGGATCTGAAGAAACAATAATTGGTGGGGTTTCATCTTTTGGTCCACCTGTGGGGGATACTGGGTTTGCACATTTTACCATGATAAAAGCATATATAGCTGCCATGGTGAACAATGAAATATTTCGTATGAATGTATTTTTTTTCATTTGTTTTACAAAGATGAAAATTTATATGTTGATAGCCTCAAAACGATAGCCTTTTTCGTGAAAATATTTTAAACAAGCTTCTAAAGCAAACAGAATTCGTTATTTTGCTTTCAAACTGTCATGAAAAACGACGATGGACCCACTTTTGGTATTTCGAATGACATACTGTTTGCATTTTTCTTTACTAAGTTGAACATCAAAATCGCCACTTACAACGGACCACATAATTATTTTGTATTTTTCTCTCAAAAATCGCACTTGTCTTCTTTTAATTCTCCCATATGGAGGACGAAACAAATTTGATTTTATATGATCCGAAGCTTGTTTAATGTTTTCGTAATAGTCTGCATCCTTGGAAGTTGTGCCTTTAATGTGATTTTGTGAGTGATTTCCAACCATATGCCCATTAGTAAGAATTTCTTGATATAGATCGGGATGGTTTTCGACATTTTTTCCAATACAAAAAAACGTAGCTTTCGCTTTGTAGGACTTTAAAAGTTCAAGAATATTCTCAGTTACCCCAGATGTTGGTCCATCATCAAAGGTTAGATAGATAATTTTGCCCTCACTGGGAATCTCCCAAATCAAGGATTTGGAGAAAAAGGAGCGAAACCAATATGTTGTAACAAAATATTTTTTCATTTTTAGATTAAACTTTTTCCTGTCATTTCTGTTGGAATATCCATTCCCATGATTGTCAATAAAGTTGGGGCAATATCTGCCAAAATGCCATTATTTAATTTCGTTTTTCCGTTTATCAAAATGCAAGGAACGGGGTTTAAGGAATGGGCTGTATTCGGACTTCCATTAGCATTCACTGCATAATCTGCATTGCCGTGGTCGGCAGTGACTATTACGGTATAATTGTTTTTGATCGCAGTTTCAACAGTTTCCTTCAAACAAGCATCCACAGTTTCGGCAGCTTTTAAAATAGCTTCGAAAATGCCGGTATGACCTACCATATCGCCATTGGCGTAATTTAAACAAATAAAATCGTGTTTTTCTTTGTTAAGTTCAGCAACGACCAAGTTCTTGACTTCTGGGGCACTCATTTCTGGCTGATAATCATAAGTAGGCACTTTTGGTGATGAAACCATGATGCGTTCTTCATTCTTGAAAATTTCTTCACGACCTCCGGAAAAGAAATAGGTGACATGAGCGTATTTCTCTGTTTCGGCAATACGTAATTGTGTTTTTCCTGCTTCAGCAAGAACCTCACCAATGGTTTGTTGGATGTTTTCTTTATCGAAAATTACATTTATACCCTTAAATGATTTGTCATAATTTGACATGGTATAAAATTGTAAATCCATGGGTTTCATTTCATGCTCATCGAAAGCTTTTTGACTAAGGGCCACAGTCATTTGGCGTAAACGGTCGGTTCGGTAATTAAAGCAAATGAAAACATCTCCTTTTTCGACTGTTCCGATGGGTTTATTGTTTTTATCCACCATTTGTATTGGCAGGATAAACTCATCAGTGATGCCTTCCTTATAGGACTCTTGCATTGATTCTAGAAGGTTAGAACTTGTTTTGCCTTTTCCATGAACCATCAGGTCATATCCAATTTTTATTCGTTCCCATCGCTTATCGCGATCCATGGAGTAATAACGTCCGATGAGAGTAGCAATTTTAGCCGAAGTATGCTTGGTATTTTCAATCAATTCTTCAACAAAACCCAATCCACTTTGGGGGTCTGTATCGCGGCCATCTGTAATTGCATGGATAAAAACATCTTTTAGACCTTGATTGGTGGCCATTTCACAAAGTTTATACAAATGTGTGTCTAATGAATGAACTCCTCCATCGGATACTAAACCAAGAAAATGAACTTTTTTATTGTTTTCTTTAGCGAATTTGAAGGCTGCAATTAGTTTTTCATTTTCTTCGATCGTACCTGATTCGATGGCTTTATTAATGCGAACTAAATCATGATAAATTTTTCTGCCGGCACCTAAATTTAAATGTCCCACTTCCGAATTCCCCATTTGTCCATCGGGCAGGCCAACACTTTCACCACTGGCCAATAGTTCAGCGTTTGGATAGTTTGCCATTAAATAATCAAAATAGGGTGTATGAGCTTTATATATAGCGTTAGATGAATCTTTTTTTCCGATGCCCCAACCATCCAAGATGATAAGCATTGCACGTTTCGCCTCTTTCATTTCAATGTATTTATTATGCTAAATGTTTTATCAAAGGTAAAATATTTAGCATTAACACTGGTAATCTTAGAAATAGAAATGATTGTTTTGTTGAAGGGGGATGAATAATGGAATTATATGTAGTTGATTAGATATGCCAGATCAACATTGCATTAAAAAAAAGCACAAAAGCTCACCCTAATCTGCCGATTCACCCTCACGCTTCTGTACTTTCTTTAGGATATTTTTGACTAAAAATTAATGCTTGAGCGTAATCGTAACGTCCATCGTAAACTCGTCATAGATGAGTTTATCTCCTAAGTTTTTGAAGAAGGATTTTGATCCGTATTTAACATTGTATTTACTCCGATCGATCGTAATTTTTGCCTTTACTGTATGATCCATATGATGAACCAAAAACTCAATAGGATGTGTGATTCCTTTGATCGTTAAATCTCCTTTAATAGTAGCCTCATTGTTTTCAAAAGCGCTGCTTTCAGTAATGGTTAAGGTAGCTTCTGGAAATTCTTCAACACTAAAAAAGTCCTCAGAACTTAAATGCCCAATTAATTTTTCATTATACTTTTTATCTTCGATATCTGTATTGCTTATGCTTTTCATATCGAGAACAAAAGTGCCATTTGTAATTTGATCATGATCCATAAGTAAGGAT
>JBFFMB010000313.1:0-3170 GCA_041554455.1 Bacteroidales bacterium | reverse complement strand
TTACATATAATTTCATAGGATGTTTAGTGCCTCCTTTTGATAAAACTTCTTTGCGGAATTTACCCGCAACTTCTCTGCTAAAGATTCCTTTTTCCTTGAAGTAAGCAAACGCATCAGCATCTAAAACTTCTCCCCATTTGTAGCTATAATAACCGGCTGCATATCCACCAGAAAATAGGTGTCCAAAAGCAGTACTGGTTGAGGTTTCTTCGATGCGTGGGAATAATGACGTTGAACTCATGGCTTTGGATTCAAAGTCTTTCACACTTTCGCTAACAGCTTCGGTAATACTATGCCAGGCCATATCACACATCCCTAAACTTAATTGTCTTTCGGTTGCTGTAGCCGATTGAAAGTTTTTAGCTTCAATTAATTTTTGTATCAATTCATCTGGGATTTTTTCTCCTGTTTCGTAATGCACAACAAATAGATCCAACCATTCTTTTTCATAGGCCCAGTTTTCGTTAACCATCGATGGAAGCTCAACGAAATCCCAATAAACACTTGTTCCAGCCATGCTAGCATAGGTTACATTTGAAAACAAACCATGAAGCGCATGACCCATTTCATGTAAATAGGTTTGTACTTCATTATGAGTAATAAGAGCTGGAGTTGTTGCTGTTGGTTTTGTAAAATTACAAGAGATATACACAATGGGGTTGATCATTTCACCATTTACATTGCTTTGTGGGCGGAAATCGCTACACCAAGCTCCCCCTCTTTTGCTAGCGCGAGGATGAAAATCTTGGTATAAAACACCTAAGAAAGAACCATCTTCTTCAAATACTTCAAATGCTTTTACATCTTCGTGATATACTTGAATATCCTTGCTTTCTTTGAATGTAATACCATATAATTTATTGAATAATGCAAATACACCTTCGCTTACTTTTTCAAGTTGGAAATAAGGTTTTACATCATCTTCTTTAAAGCCAAATTTTTCGGCTTTTAGTTTTTCAGTATAATAGGTCCAATCCCAGTTTTTTAATTCACCCTTAAAACCCATTTTTTCTGCAAAGGCTTTTACTTCGGCATAATCCTCCAATGATTTATCGCGAGAAGCCAAATGTAATTCATTTAAAAAATTGTTTACATTATCAGCAGATTCAGCCATACGGCGATCTAAAACAAAATCAGCATAGCTGTCAAATCCTAATAAATTGGCGCGTTCTAAACGTAATGAAGTAATTTTTTTAACCACTTCTTGATTGTTATATTCATTGTCTTTATTGGCTCTGGTATTATAAGCCATATAAATTTCTTCTCTAACATTACGGTCATCAGCAAATTTTAATAATGGATAAAAACTAGGGAATTGTAAGTTAAACATCCATCCTTCTTTTTCCATTGATTTAGCTAATTGGGCAGAAGCTTCTATTGCATAAGCTGGTAAACCGGCAACTTCATTTTCGTTGGTAAGATGAAGTGTATAAGCATTGGTTTCTGCTAAAACATTATCGCCAAATTTTAAGGATAGTTGAGAAAGCTCGGCATTGATTTCTGCAAAACGAGTTTTAACATCTCCTTCTAAATTTGCACCGCTGCGAACAAATCCTAAGTAAGAATCTTCTAATAATTTAAAACTTTCAGGATCTAAATTTAAATCATCTTTCTTTGCATAAAGAACTTTAATCCGTTCAAACAATTTTTCGTTAAGCGAAACATAACTTGAATATGCCGACATTTTTGGAGAAGCATCACGCAATGTTTGTTGTAATTCTGGATTTGTTAATGTACCGCTTAGGTTATACATTACGCTCGTTACTTTGGTCAATAATTTACCTGATAACTCCAATGCTAAAATGGTGTTTTCAAAAGTAGGTTCCGCTGGATTATTGATTATAGCATCTACATCAGCATAAGCTTCTTTTAGAGCAATATCAATTGCTGGCATATAATGTTCCACTTTAATTAATTCAAAAGGAATGGTTCCATGGGGTGTATTCCACTCAATAAAAAATGGATTTTGCTCGGTTTCTTTTGCAGATGTTGTAGATGTCATAAATAAAAAAATTAGGACTCCGAAGATATAATAACTTCTCATGATTTTTAGATTTTTAAGTTAATTGATTTTGAGCCGCAAGGTAAAAAATATTTTTCAGCTATAATGGCCTTGAAAATGTTGTTTGTCTAATAAAAGGAGGCATTTATATAAAACTCAAGAAATCGTGATTGTTTTGTCGAATAAAGGATCATAATTGTGGATATTAAGTCCATCACTGTCGATTTTATATCCTTTTGAGTTTCGATGGGTTTTCACAATATTTTTTCCTTCACAGGCACTAATACCCGTCCATTTGCAATTTTGACAATGGTTTAGTCCATTGATTTGGATGCTCCAGCACTCATCTGAGGAAAGGTAGGTTGTATTGATTTTACGCATGATTCTTTCTTTTCAGTAAAGGTAAAAAAACCACAAATACATCTACTTACAATTAATATGTAATTTATAAAAAAAGCACCACCCCAGTAATTCGGGATGATGCCTTATCGTATTAAATATTGAACCTATTTTTTACGATCTAATTCTTCTATTAATACTTCTACTGCCTTTTCTAGTTGCTGATCACGACCAGTAATTGCAACTTCAGGTAAATTATCAATAATATAATCCGGAACGACTTCTTGGTTTTCAAGAGCATTGCCCATCATATCCATGTTTTTAACTTGTGGAATACCAAAGTACAATGAACGATCCTGGAAGGTTTCCCACCAAACTGAAGTGCTTGTTCCGGGAACAGCCATCCCTATAACTTTACCAATTTTTAAAGTTTTATAGGAATAAGGAAACGTATGAGCATCCGAATAGTTCCCTTCATTGACGATGATAGCAGAAGGCTTGGTCCATTTATCCAATGGTTCACCACCCATTACTTGAGTCCCTCTACCTTGGAATTTCATATATTCTTTACCTCCCAATAGAGTCACTAAATCGTTATGCAACCAGCCTCCACCATTGAAACGAGTATCAACAATGATGGCTTCTTTGGTTAAATTACGACCTAAAATTTCAGAATAAACTTCGCGATAACTATCGCTATTCATCCCTCTAACATGAACATATCCAATACGACCACCTGAAAGCTCTTCGGTTTGTTTTTTATGAATTTTCACCCAGCGTTCATATAAAAGATTGGCTTGAGCTCCTCCGCTAATAGGCTTCACAATTT
>JBFFMB010000312.1:0-3172 GCA_041554455.1 Bacteroidales bacterium | reverse complement strand
AAGCACAATATTTACAACCAATACATTTATCGGCAGCAATCTGAACGATGCCGTCTTCTCTTTTATTCAGCGCATGTGTTGGGCAATTTTTAACACAAATAGGATCCTCACAATGATTACAAGCCATGGACACATTATAGGCATACACTTCAGACCTCCATGCATTATTTTGTTGAATCCAATCGCCACCCGTTACTTCATATACCCGTCGCCAGTTCACATTCAGCGGCAAATCATTTTTATCTTTACATGCAATCTGACAGGTTTTACAACCCGAGCACATGCTCGAATCATAATAAAAAGCTAATCGTTTCATGCTCCGCCCTCCTTGTATTTTACAGCTTCCGCCATGATGGTGTGTTGTGCATTTCCAAAAGCAAAGGGAGTCCATCGTTCCGAAGTCAGCGTATTCACCGATCCTCCCAGATCAATTCCTTCTTTATTTGGTTTCCACCAAGCCCCTTGAGGAATGGCAATTACCCCCGGCATAATTCGTTTAGTGATTCGACATTCTAATACCAAGGCTCCTCTATCGTTAAATACCTTCAGCTTATCCCCATTCTTAATTTTTCGTACATCGGCATCTATGGGGTTTATGAAAATCCGTTGAGGAAAGGCTTCCATCAACCAATCATTATTATCGTGAGTAGAATGTACTCGAGGCATATAATGCGGTCCAATAACCTGCAATGGATAGTTTTGGGCTTCTTCCCCAAAAGGACTCTCCCACTCTTGAATATATTTTGGAATAGGAGGTATTTCAGTAGGATTGTTTTTTTCAAACATTTCTTCACAGAAAATTTCTATTTTCCCAGAAGGTGTTTTTAATGGGTGTTTTTCAGGATCTTTTCGAAAATCAACAAATGCAATTTCTGGCTTGGTCACTTTTTGGGTATACAATCCTGCATTTGATTTTTCCATTTCATCCAAAGAAGGTAAATCGGGGAAACGGCTATCACGATATATTTGCATGAGTTCTTCCACCCATTCTTTTTCATTTTTGCCTTCAGTAAAGGCCTCTTTTAATCCAAGTTTTTCAGCAATATCAGCACAAATCTGATAGTCACTTTTAGTTTCCCAAGGAGCTTCTAAAATCTGCGGTTGCAAAATTAGATCATCGCCATATTTCCAACCATCTTCAAAGCCCCAGGTCTCGAATTGGGTACAAGCAGGTAATAACAAATCAGCATACATGCCTGTTGGAGTTAAGAAATTATCCTGAACAACAAAGAACTCAACTTTCGATTCATCTTTCATGATTTCAACAGCTTTGTTAATATTTCCATGCTGATTAATAATGGCATTGGAAGCTACTGCCCAAATCATTTTTATATTCGATTTTAATTTTTCTGTATTTACTAAGCCTTCTTTTTCAGATAATTCAGTCCCTCTTAAAACAGCTTCAGACCAAAGGAAAGTAGGAATTTTGGCTTTAACAGGATTTTCCAATGTTGGAAAAACACTCCACAACGGGCCTCCATCATCGGCCTGCAAAGCAATCCCACTTGCCCATCCACCAGAAATACCAACATTGCCAGTAATGGCAGCCAACACACAACCGCCTCGAACCACTTGTTCGCCATAAGCCCGGCGCTGCATACCATAACCTTGATACAAAATCGCTGGTTTTGCATTGGCAAACTCCCTTGAAATTCTTGCAATCGTTTCGCTAGGAATACCGGTAATTTGCTCCGCCCACTCAGGGGTTTTGGGTTCATTATCTTTCAATCCTAAAATATAATCTGTATAGGATTCCTCATTTTTAAAACCTTCAGGCATTTGAGAAGCATCAAAGCCCTGACAATGTGTTTTTACAAAATCTTTATCATACAAATCCTCCGAAATCATCACATAAGCCATGGCACTCATAAAAGCCATATCCGTTCCCGGTCGGATGGGCACCCACTCATCGGCTAAGGAAACAGCGGTCAATGTCATTCGTGGATCGATGCAAACCAATTTTGCTCCGTTTTCTTTTGCTTTTTTAAGATAATACTCGCTATTGGTTCCATCACGAGTTTCGGAGGGATTCCATCCCCACATCAGGATATACTTTGTATTCAGCCAATCTTGGCGCTGATTTCCAGTCACTTTTGTTCCGTAAACAGTAGGAGTTGCTCTGTTAATACAGGCCCAACTATAGGAATTATAATAACCGAGTGAACCTCCAAACAAACTCATCAGTCTATCAGCAGGCCATTTGCCATTTATTTGCGAATAACTTCCTGTACCGTAGGGAATATAAAGAGCTTCGTTACTATATTTTTCTTTGATACGAATCAAATTTTCAGCCATCATATCCGTGGCTTCATCCCAAGAGATTCGTTCAAATTTCCCCTCGCCTCTTTCTCCCACTCTTTTCATAGGATATTTTAATCGGTCGGCATGGTTTTGACGGTGGCGATATCCTCTTCCGCGAAGACAGGCTCTTAACTGAGGATCATCAGGAGTATCCGTTGGGCGATCATCTGTTTCAATTTTAGTGATTATCCCATCTTTGACAAAAACTTTTAGCAAACAACGACCTCCACAATTATGCGATGGACAACCTACTCGCACCATTCGTTCAATAGAATCGTATGTTTTCGATATTTCTTTAAGCTCTTTAGCAGTCATTAGTTTACTTACAATGGGTTCATTATGAGCCCCCCTTCCAGAAAACTTAGCACCCCACTTCAAAAAACTCCTATGCTCCATCCTAATAAATTTTGAATTTTTGTCCACGCTAAAATTAAGAAAATAATTCAGTTTATAATCGAATGCAGCTTTATTTCAAATCTTTATAAAAACAAGCGATTCACTCAGTCTAACCATTCATCAACTGATAAGTTCAATTTATAAAGCCAAATAACTTTTTAATCGTAATTGGGAGTAGTTTAGCTCTTGATAATTAAAAAATGATGAAAGATTTTGTTCTTATCAGGTTAGTGTTTTCATTTTTTGGGTCAAGCAATTAGCAACAACGCTATTTTTTAAATTAATCTCAGAAATAGTTCATGTCATGGTGAAATAATCGAGATTAAAACCTGAGAACATAGCCCGGCGCAATTTCAAGAATAATGCAGGAAATTCGCCGGGTTTTTTTATTGCCAAGGCTTAATCAATACATCAATAGCTCCAACTCCATATTTCGAAATAGAAGCACTTTGATTTTCAAGATCTTCGTATTGTT
>JBFFMB010000311.1:0-3174 GCA_041554455.1 Bacteroidales bacterium | reverse complement strand
GGCCAATCAGCTTCGCGCCTCTGGCACTGGACGCAGCAAAGCTGCGCCGGTTATTGAGTCGTTAGCACACAGACCAAGGTGAACAATGGCATTGCCGGATCTCGATGAAAAGTGTAGCAACTACTTTACTTACAGGGATTTTAAATTTAACGTTTAATGCAGAGATTACAGGATTAGGGTATAATAAAGCTATTTCCCCGACCTGTATATATTCATCAATACTAGTTTTAGTGGGTAAATTCCACTGTTCTAAATTATCTAGAACCGTATTAGAAGCTACTTCTTGGAAGTATAATGCTTCATCGCCTGATAATGTGCTAGTAAACGAATTATTCAACACACTTTCTCCAAAAATAGCAGCATAATAAACACAGGATTGAAGATAAGCTCCACGTAAAGATGGATGCCCCTTATCAGGAGCAAAGAGTTCGATTTCAGGTTTATCGTCAATGACATGTTTCCATGCACTCCCAACTGGTGAGATAAGAAGACTCATTTTATCCGCAAAAATTTTGGTACCTGTAATAATTAAATCTTGAAAAGCATCGTAGGTATAATCTATCCCATTTATAGTCAAACCATCTTTGGGTGCCCAAGCTAAAAGGTAAAAAACTTTTGTTTGGCTATGATTCTCCCGTATAAACCTTCGCAAAGTTGTTATAGGACCCGAAATAGAAACATGACTCCGAGGAAATGCAATGCTTAAACTACCTCCTTGCAAAATAACATAATCCCATTTTTGTTCATAAATTTTATCAATAGTTGCTTGATTAAGGCTATGCTCTCCAAGGCTTGTGCCACTCACAGCCCTATCATCAACAAACACTTCTTTCCCAGCAGCTATCGATAGTTCACGAAACATATTGGGGGTATCCCAAAATTCTGTATAGCTATTCCCAATAAACAACACTTTTAAAGGCTCTTGAGCATTTAAAAAGCCAAATGCTAAGTTTAAGGCAATTAAAAAAAATGACTTTTTAAATATCGTCATTCGATTTTATGAATTAAGTATCTTAAAATAGATTATCAATCAAATATAAACCCTATCATTTTAAAACTTTCTAATAATTTTAAAAAGTCCAATTATTTGAAAAAATCAAATTTTTATAATCGTTTTCCTTATAACAGCTTTTAATCTATTTTTGTAATACAAAACACTTGAACTATGACTAACAAATCTTCAGATATAAATAAACGAAAATTTTATTTTAACGACCGATCATTTAATCAGTTGATGAAAAAAAGGATTTATCATGTACTTTTAATTGCAAGCGCATACGATACATTTATACTAGAAGATGATGGACGAATAGACGAACAGATTTTTAATGAATACGTAAGCTTAAACTTGCGTTACCCTCCTCAATTTATACAAGCGGCCTCTCAAGAAAAAGCCTTGGAGATTTTAGAAGACGAAAATATTGATCTCATCATTACCATGCTTAGCGCCGAAGAAAGAGACACTTTTGCCTTAGCCTCAAACATAAAAGCTAAATATGCTGACATTCCAATTGTGGTTCTAACACCTTTTTCGCGTGAAGTAAGCATAAAAGTTGACCAAGAAGACCTGAGTAAAATAGATTATATTTTTAGCTGGTTGGGTGATGCTGACATTTTATTAGCGATCATAAAATTGATTGAAGATAAAATGAATGTTGAAAACGATGTAAAACATGTGGGCGTACAAACCATTATTTTAGTAGAAGATAGTATTCGGTTTTATTCGAGTTATTTACCGAATATTTATAAAATCATTTTCAAGCAATCAAAAACCTTTATGACTGAAGGTTTGAACGAACACCAGCAAATGCTTCGCATGCGTGGAAGACCCAAAATATTATTGGCCACCAATTATGAAGAAGCTGTTGAACTTTATGAAAAATACAAGAAAAACCTTTTAGGGATTATCAGTGATATTACTTATAAACGCGAAGGAAAGATTGATAAGATTGCAGGCATAAAATTATGCCAGCTTGTTAAAAAAGATGATCGTTTTGTTCCTCTATTATTACAATCGTCAGACGGAGAAAATGCAAAATTAGCTAAGAAACTGAAAGTTGGATTTATCAATAAAAATTCACAAAGCTTGTCAATTGAGCTTCGGAACTTTATCCGCTCCTATTTTGCTTTTGGTGATTTTGTTTTTGTCAATCCGGACTCAGGTAAAGAAATTGCTCGAGCATCTGATTTAAAATCGCTACAGGAAATCATCTTCCCTATTCCAGATAAATCCTTCGCTTATCATATCGAACGGAATCATTTATCGAAATGGATGCGAGCACGGGCCCTTTTCCCATTAGCCGAAATGATGGTGGATCTACGCCCGGAAGATTTTGTTGACATTGATGAAATAAAGCGTTTTATTTTTGATGCTATCGCTAGTTTCAGACTAAATAAAGCCCGTGGTGTCATTGCTCAATTTTATCGTGATCGATTTGATGAATACCTCACTTTCACACGTATCGGCGAAGGATCCATTGGAGGAAAAGCCCGTGGGCTAGCTTTTCTGGATTCACTAATCAAACGGAATTATCTTTTTGATAAATACGATGGCGTTTCTATCACTATTCCACGAACGGTTGTTCTCAGTACCGATGTTTTTGATGAATTTATGGAGGAAAATGATTTGTATACAATCGCTCTATCAGACAAGGGCGATGAAGACATTTTAGAGCACTTTGTAAAAGCTCGTCTTCCTTTCCGCATTCATGAGGATTTATATACATTTATTTCCTTTGTCAAAAAACCCATTGCAATCCGTTCCTCGAGTTTACTTGAGGATAGTCATTACCAACCCTTCGCAGGGATTTATTCAACCTATATGATTCCCAATGTGGTTGATGACGATCGTTTGATGATAGAAATACTGAGCAATGCGATTAAGAGCGTTTATGCTTCGGCTTTCTTTAAGGATAGTAAATCTTATATGGCTGCAACCTTAAATGTAATGGACGAAGAAAAAATGGGAATTGTTTTACAAGAAGTTTGTGGAAAGCCATACGGTGACAGATTTTATCCTACCTTCTCGGGTGTTGGGCGATCCATTAATTTTTATCCTATTGGACCCGAAAAACCAGAAGATGGAATTATAAATATTGCCCTTGGTTTAGGAAAATACATTGTTGACGGAGGACAAACTTTGCGTTTTTCACCGAAATTCCCAAAGAAGATACT
>JBFFMB010000310.1:0-3182 GCA_041554455.1 Bacteroidales bacterium | reverse complement strand
CCGGCATCAGTTGCAATCAAAAACTTATTCACAACATCTTCAAAAGCATTTACATTTAAATTAAACAGATGCTCTGCATATAAAATAGGATCAGCAGATATTGGGTATACTTGAGAATCAATTAAAGCAGCATTCGCATTTGTGATAACTTCTTCAGCAGCAATACCTGCAGCAGTGATATTTTCAACACCACCCATCCACATCAACACACGTGCTTTGAGCGCTAAAACAGCATAATAATTCATTCGATTCTCTCTTTTATTATAGAATCCGTCTTTATTCACAACATCATAATAATTTGCATCATGATTAGCACCATGGTAAATAGGATCTTCTTTCAATAATTCTAAGGCAGCATCAATATCCGCTAGCATTAAATCAAAGGTTTGAGCGTATGACAATTGCTGAGTTAAATCTTTACGAAATTCCATAACATAAGGAATGGCATATTTCCCTGCTATATCATCACGATTGGCAACATTACTATGACCATAAACACGCATCAAATCGAAATGCAAAAAGGCTCTCAAACCTAATAACTCCCCTTTAATAATGGAATGATTGATCGGATTTAAAACATCTTGATTTTTATCGATAAATGATAATTCGCTATTGACATTTGCAATGCAATTATACATTTTATTCCATATTCCGCTGATGATTGTTGACGAACTAGTTGTTTCAAATTGATATTGTTGGAATTCGTCATATACAGCAGAACTTGTTAAGCTTGCATATTGTTGCGATAATAAATCCATCGCATTCCATGTCATATCTTTGGCGTATAATGAAGGATTAGTCATTCCTATATAAACACCAATCAGGGCGTCTTTAAAACCTGATTCGGTTGTAAATTTCTCTTCGGCTTTAATTTCTGATGGAGATGTTACATCCAACCATTTCTCACAAGATGTTGAGAGAAAAATAATGAAAAGCCCACTAAGTATATATTTTAAATTTATTTTCATATGATTAGGTTTTTAAAAAGTTGCAGATAAAGAAAATGTCATTGTCCTGGCAAAAGGATAAGAGGTTCCTCTTTCAATCTGTATAGATGAAATCTTAGCAACTTCATTCATATTAAAGGAAAACTTTAATCTGTCTACTCCTATATTTAATTTCCGCAAAAATGATTTGCTAAAATTGTAATACAGATTAATAGCTGAGATATTAAATTCGCTATAATCTTGTACAAAGCGAGATGTTGCACGAGTTTGCTCTATATACTGAATATCTAAAACGCCGTCACCATCTGTATCTTCTGACACTTGCCCTAAACGTTTAAAAGGAGTAATTTGTCCGGGAGCAATCCATCTACCGGTTAAAACTCTTTTGTCAACATTATAGTTCATGTCTACATTTTCAACTTTGTCGACAAGGGTTTGGTTGTAATACTGTCCACCACCTAAGAAACGGCATGAAACACTTAAACCAATTCCTTTATACTCACCACTGATGGCAAAATTCCCTCTAAAGTCAGGAGAAGAGTTTCCACAAACAACCATATCTTCTGCACTCCATTCGAAAGTGGTATTCCCATCTCTAGTTACGTAAATTTCCTGACCGGTAGCTGGATCAATACCCAATGAAGGCACCGCCCAAATAGCAGACATTGAAATACCATCTTCATATTTATGTACAGGAACATTGGTTTGACGGGAAGATGCTAATTCATCTTGACTTTTATTATAATTACTCATTGCATCCGATAATTCTACGATCTCATTTTTGTTTCTAGCGATACCAAAACTAAGATTGATAAAGTTCTCTCCCTTTGCCCATACCATATAAGAAGCACTAAATTCAAAGCCGGAATTTTTAACTTTCCCAATATTTTCATTCACCATGGAAAAACCAGTTGAATTTGGAATTGTAATAGCTGTAATTAAGTTTTCGGTATAACTTTGATAATAATCAAATTTTAAACTCAAATTCTTTATTTTAGCATCAAAGCCAGCATTGTATTCAAATTTCGTTTCCCATTGCAAGCTTGAATTCGCCATATTTTGCAAATAGGATCCTACTTGACCATTATAAAAGTTATCCAAATAATATGAATAAATAGCAATCGCTTGATTTTTATTAAAATTCTGATTCCCTGTTGATCCTAATGAGCCTCTAAGCTTCAATTGTTGAAATGGCCCATCTTTTAAGAAATTTTCGTTATGCATATTCCAACCTAAACCTAAGCTCCAAAAATTCGCCCAACGTCTATCAGCACCAAAAAGAGAAGAGGCGTTAGTTCTTAAGGTTAAATCAGATAAAAAGCGATTGTCGTACATATAGGAAAAAACACCTAAGAAACCAATTTCTCTTGCCAATCCTTCAACACCTGTTGGTGTTGAATTAAGTGCATAAGCACGACCAAAAACGATGCTTGTCATTTGATCACTTGGAAAACCTTCAACATTATGTACAATTTCGCTGAATTTACGTTCACTCATATTAAACCCAACGTTGGCAAAATAGAGATGTTTACCTACTTCTTTGGTATAATTTATATTCAGGTCACCGGAAATATTAGTACTCTCACCATTGTTAACCTGATATGATCCTTTACGTTCAAGATCAACATTTTCAAACATTGTATGTGTAGAAGGATAAAACTCATTTCCATCACTGTTTTTCATATCAATACCAATACGTGTTGTTGCTTTCAATCCAGGGCTAATATTCCATTCTAAATAAAAATTATTAACCAAGTTTAAATAACTAGAAGCAATTTCAGAATTCAAGGTAGAATTATATAAAGGGTTTAAGTACTTTTCCCCACTAGGGCCTATTTCAGCATAATAAGGAATAGAGCCATCCACATTTTCACTTCTCCAATAGGGATTCATTTTAGCATAATCGCTAAATAAGCCATAAGGTGATTCCGTATTATTATTACTATTGACGCTTAATATATTTCTAAACAATAAGTTTTTCACACGATATGAAAGATTAATCGTTCCTGAAATATTTTCACGAGCAGAACCCTTCATCACACCAACTGTATTTTTATAGGCGATATCAGCCATGACTTTTAAATTTTCACTACCGAGCTCTATTGAAAGAGATTGTTTATGACCAATTCCTGTTTGAACAGGTTTCGAAATCCAATCTGTATTCAATCCTTCTTCAACTATTTTTTTACGAGCGTTATATAATTGCTGCAATCTTACATACTCATCCGCATTATT
>JBFFMB010000309.1:0-3184 GCA_041554455.1 Bacteroidales bacterium | reverse complement strand
GCCTGGAAAGTTCACCACCTGATGCAATTCGACTAATTTCATTGAGGGCCGAGCCTTTATTTGCATTAAATAAAAACTTAATTCGATCAAAGCCTTCTCTTCCTAGTTCTGGCATTGGTTCTAATAATACACTAAAACGGGCATCAGGCATGCCAAGTTGTTTAAGCTTATTGATGATACTCTCTTCAATAGCAGAACATGATTTGCGTCTAGTTTCAGACAAACCCATAGCCAATGTATTCAGAGCCTCTTCTTCCAATTTTACTTGTTTACTTAAAGACTCAATTTGATCATCGATGCTACTCATCGATTGCAGTTGTTGATCCAGCAATTCACGAAGGTCTATTAATTCTTCAACGGAGTTCAGTCGGTGTTTTTGCTGCAATTGATATATTAAATCGAGCCTTTCGCTAACTTCAGTAAGTTTCATTGGATCAACACTAACAGACTCCTCAATTAAGTTTAATTCGCGACTAACATCTTTTAATTCAATTAAACAAGATGTAATGCGTTCGGATATTTCTTCCGTATCTGGATGAAGAATCGCAATTTTCGACATCGACTTTTGAATATCCGATAAAAGATCCAATGTGTTTATTTCAGAATTTTCCAATTTCTCTGAGGCCTCAACCAAAGCCAACTTTATCTCTTCAGCATGCGATAATAATTTTAAATCATCCTCTAATTGCTGTTGTTCATGGGATTGTAAATTCGCTTTATGCAGTTCCTCAAACTGAAACTGAACATAGTCCATATCGGTTTTTGCTTTGGAATCAAGATCTTTCAAATCCCCTAAAGTCTTAAGCAGTTTTTTATAATTGAAATACTTCTCTTGATATATTTTCAAATCAGCATCAATTCCAGAAAAACTATCAACAACTGCCAATTGGAAATTGGCGTCATTTAATGTATAGGTTTCGTGTTGAGAATGGATGTTTACTAATCGATCACCTAATTGTTTTAGGACATTCAGATTAACGGGAGTGTCATTGATAAAAGCACGTGAGTTACCACTAGGTGCAATTTCACGGCGAAGTAAACTCTCGGCTTCATAGTCTAAATCATTTTCCGAGAAGAAACTTTCGAGATTATAATTTTCGATACTAAAACTGCCTTCTATAATGCACTTTCGACTTTCATTTTTCAAAACCTTGGTGTCAGCTCTTGCACCCAAAATCAATGATAATGCACCCAGCATTATGGATTTTCCAGCACCGGTCTCACCTGTGATAACTGAAAATCCCTTTGAAAACCTGATATCCAGTTTTTCAATTAAAGCGTAATTTTCTATAAAGAGATTTTGAAGCATTCAATTATTTTTTCTATTCAAACAAAGTTAGAAAATTAATCGATTTTATGTAATGAAGCAAGAAGCTTTGAGGAGTTATTAATTTTTTTTCAAAATCCCCTGATATTTCGAACTATTTGCAGGATCAATGTGTGACAAAATATTGACTGCTTCATTTTTCTCCATGGCCGATCCCTCTGAATATAAATCAATAATTTCATTACGTTTAGCCTCCAAAATCAGCTGAAGAAAAAACAAATTCGGTCGCTCATTATAAACAGTGCGAAGGAGCTTAAGGTTTTGTGTAATTTTCGTGCGTCCTTCCGTAGTATTTTCAGTCAACACATCCATTCCCAATCGGTGATATTCATATAAAAATTGTCGAATAGATCGATACGAAGGATTCAACAAATTCTCTACCATCCAATAACGATTCTTAGAACTTTCAAAAGCTTTCCAACCACTATAGGGTGCAGCTTGAGCAGCATTCACGATAGTCTGTGCTCGTTCATAAAAAGGAGTCCCCCCATTCAATGAAAACGTATCGAAATCCATCCCCAAAAACAAATACATATAATAGGCAACAATGGAGGTAAGATTTGATGTATATGTATTTTCCGTAAAATCTAAAGATTGATTTTCAATGTAGCGAAATTGAATATTTTCATCAACATAATTTAAGAGGACACTATTGTAAGTAGTATTAAAAATTGGTCGACGAAGGGCAAGATTCATTTTGCCTTTAAATTCATCAGAAGAAACTCTTTCATCAATAGTAATCATCATGGAACACTCAATGCGTTCTTCTCCTTGAAACTTATAATTGGTCCATACCTTATTATTAATAAACTCATTAAGGGATGTTTGCAAACTCTCAAAAACCCGTTTATCAGTTCCTTCGATACGTGATGAGTTAACAGAAACATTACAGAGAAATTCCTGAGAATAAGAATGAAAACTAATCAATAAAATAAAAATTAATCCTGCGAAGCTTTTCATATAAAAATTGTATTCGTGTTAGAAAACAATCAAAGAAACCACTTTTTGAACAATATCGACAGCAACTTCCTTTTTTGATTTCAACTCAAAATGATCAAGATTTTGATGTTTATCAATGAGTGTCACCTTATTCGTAGCATAGCCAAAACCAGACTCCTTATCATTTAATGAATTAAGAACGATGAAGTCAAGGTTTTTATTTTTCAATTTCTTTTTAGCATTTTCGATTTCATGATCTGTTTCCAAGGCGAAACCAACCAATAATTGCTTTTTGGTTTTACGTTTCCCTAGTTCAGCTAAAATATCAAGCGTGGCGACTAGTTTAATTTCAGGAGCTTCTGAAGATTTTTTTATTTTCCGGGAAGCGATTTCAGCAGGTTTATAATCCGCCACTGCTGCCGATAAAATAGCAATATCTGAAGTTGAAAAATTTTCAATACTTGCCCTATACATCTCATCGGCACTTGTAACACGAATCAATTGAATATTTGGATGGTCAACACTTAATTGAGTAGGTCCACTGATAAGAATGACCTTAGCACCACGAGAGGCGCATTCTTCAGCCACTGAAAAGCCCATTAGACCAGACGAATGATTTCCAATAAAACGGACAGGGTCAATCGCTTCATAGGTAGGTCCGGCAGTGACTAAAACTGTTTTATTTTCTAACTCAGCTTTTTTTTTTAAGAGATCATGGATAATCCTAAACAATTCTTCCGGCTCTTCCATTCTGCCTTCTCCGCATAGTCCACTAGCCAATTCTCCTTCTGTAGGTTCGACAATAGTGTGACCAAATGCTTTTAATTTGGCTACATTCTCTTTTGTTGAGGGGTGTTTATACATATCCAAATCCATTGCAGGAGCTGAGAGGACAGGACATTTTGCGGACAAATAAGT
>JBFFMB010000308.1:0-3213 GCA_041554455.1 Bacteroidales bacterium | reverse complement strand
GTTTGCAATCAAAATTATTAAAAGCTATCCAAGAAAAACAGGTCAATAGAGTTGGAAGTAATAAAATAATTGATGTTGATATTCGATTAATTTGTGCCAGTAATCAACCATTACGGCAATTGGTTGACGAAGGACTATTTAGACAAGACTTACTTTATCGAATAAATACCGTTGAGATTAACATTCCACCGTTAAGAGAACGAATTGAAGACATTCCAATGCTTGCAGAACATTTTCTTGAAATTTATAAACGAAAATATCATAAAAACAATCTTCAGCTGCCCGAATACGTTTCTAAAAAATTACAAAAATTTTATTGGCCCGGTAATGTCAGAGAATTGCAACATGCCATAGAAAGAGCTGTTATTATGAGCAGTGGTAGTACGATAAAATCAAATGATTTTAATTTTTTAGCTCCCAGTAAAACCAGCCCAGATCATGATAAAGAAGACTATAACTTAAATACGCTAGAAAAAATTGCAATCAAAGAGTGCATCAAAAAACATAGTGGAAATCTAACAAAAGCAGCTTTAGAATTAGGATTAACCAGAGGAGCTTTATACAGACGAATTGAGAAATATGACTTATAAGCATTATACAATTCAAATTATCATTCGCGTTTTTCTATTGCTAATAGTAATGGCAATTCTAGTCATTGGAGTGCTATATTTTGAATATATCAAATCATTCTTTATTTCGCTCCTTCTTATATTTCAAGTGATAGAACTTATCCGATTCATTAACAAAAGTAATTATGATTACATCAATTTCTTAAATGCATTGGCTAATAAAGACTATTCTGCCTCCTATCCAGAATCCAAAAAAGGAAGAAGCTTTAATGAGCTTTATAAAAATTTTGATAAGATTAGTAAACAGTTTCGCACTTTGAATTTTGAAAGGGAATTACAGTTTCAAAACCTTCAAACACTTATCAAACATATTGATATCGGAATAATCTCTTACAACGAACAAGAAAAAATACACTTGGTTAATGATTCTTTCAAAAAAATATTTAACTGCCCAAATCTAAATCCCAATCAATCAATTAGTGTACTGAATACTGATTTTTTAAATGTAATATCATCCATGAAGCAAGGCGAAAGTCAACTTTTAGATTGGAAATCTGGGAGTAATTCATCGGAACTTTCTTTAAACGCTACTAATTACAAACTCAAAAATAAAAATTTCAAACTCATCTCCGTTAAAAATATTCATAGCGAATTGGATAGCAAAGAACAAGAATCCTATCAAAAACTCATTAGTGTTCTTACCCATGAAATCATGAACTCGGTCTCTCCTATCGTTTCTTTAAGCTCAACACTGGATCAGATATTGGAACATTCAAAAACGATTAATGAACTCAAAATTGAATCGATCAAAGAAGGAATACATGCCATCCATGACCGTAGTCGGAATTTGCTAAATTTCACTCATGAATATCGAAAATTGACAAAACTTCCAAAACCAGTTCTAAAAAATATTGATATCAAAATAAGCCTTGAGAAGATAAAACAGTTATACCTAGAGGATCTAAAAAAGCATAATATAGTTTTCGAAATTCAAATCAACGATGGAATTCAATTTATTTCAGCAGATGAATCTTTGCTTGAACAAATGCTTATAAATATTTACAAAAATGCGTTTGAAGCTATTGAAAATGAAAAGAAACCCAGGATAACAACCATTGTTTCCATGAGCGAAAATAAGAGTATATGTATTCAGATAAAGGACAATGGGCATGGGATAGCAGCTGAGAAATTACCCAAAGTATTTATTCCATTTTATACAGATAAAGAGAATGGTAGCGGGATAGGTTTAAATCTCTGCAAACAAATATGCAAACTGCATGGAGGAAAAATCACGATTGATTCTCTCGAGAATCAATATACATCGGTCACTCTTTATTTTCGACAAAATAATCAGGAATAAAAATCAGATTTGTATTATCTTTGAATCATATCTATTCGCATAATTATGATCCCAAATATTGAAAAATTAAAGTATACTGACTCAAACAATTTCTTTCTAATTGCCGGTCCTTGCGTAGTTGAGAACGAGGAAATTACTCGAAAAATCGCCAAACGATTAGTTGAAATTTGTGATGTACACAAAATCCCATTTATATTTAAAGCTTCCTATAAAAAGGCCAATCGCTCTCGTTTGGATTCTTTTACTGGTATTGGTGATTTTGAAGCACTGAAAATAATACAAAGTATTGGAAGTGATTTTAATGTCCCCACAATAACTGACATTCATACAGAAGCGGAAGCTGTTGTATCAGCCGAATATGTCGATGCCTTGCAAATACCTGCATTTTTATGTCGTCAGACAGATTTATTAGTTGCAGCTGCTTTAACAGGGAAAACAGTTAATATCAAAAAAGGACAATTTTTATCCGCTGATTCCATGCGTTTTGCCGTCGATAAAGTTAAACAATCTGGAAATAATAATATTATGCTGACAGAGCGTGGATCCATGTTTGGTTATCAGGATTTAGTTGTTGATTATAGATCCATTCCTGAGATGCAAAAAAATAATTATCCAGTAGTCCTTGATATAACGCATTCGCTTCAACAACCCAATCAATCAAAAGGTGTTACAGGAGGTCAACCAGAATTAATAGAGACTATAGCGAAAGCAGGTATTGCTGTAGGTGTTGATGGGCTATTCATGGAAACCCATCCTGATCCAGCCAATGCAAAATCGGATGGCGCCAATATGCTTCAACTCGATTTGGTGGAAGAATTACTTAAAAAATTAATCGCTATTCGAAAAGCTATTATTTTAGCTTAATCTGTTTCAAACTACCTGTATTTGGATGAAATTCCAATTCGCTATTCAGTGAAGGAGTTTGAACAACTTTACCAAATTGGCTGATTAAGTGGTTTGAACTATGAATTTTTTCTCCAGCAAAAATAATATCAAAACTTGCAAATTCAGGTACCCGATAAAAATATCCAGTTGCAAAATTATCTTTTTCAGGTAGTACTGCACTCAAATATTTTTGAATATTTTGGGTTGATTTATCAGTCGTATAATTTATATAAACATTGCTCCCTTTCGAATCAGTTGATTCAAAAACACCAAGGTTTTCGGAGAAACGAAAGATCGCCATATTTTTAGCTATTTGTGCATTATCAGGTAATATGGTGAAGCTTTTATAAATGTATTCAGTTTTGGTATAACCCGTAAATAAAGCGAGGTAAGCCGCTT
>JBFFMB010000307.1:0-3224 GCA_041554455.1 Bacteroidales bacterium | reverse complement strand
TTCGCAATAGCGAAATAAACTAAACCTAAAAGTGCCAATGCACCAATGATATAGGTCATAATCATTCCTGCTCCAATTGATCTGGAAATAGTTTCAGAAATTCCTCTCACTTCATAAATTGTTGCATCGGTTGATCCAGATGCTAAAGCATAAGAAATACCGTAAAGAGCAACAAAGCCTGCAAATGCAATCAGTGTTTTGATTCCTTGTTTAGGGTATTCAATGAAGTGTTTAATTGGAAAGGCTAAAAGTAAAACTACAGTAATGCCTAATAAGACATATGCCCAATACATCACTGTATTTGCCATTGATTCTCCGTTTATATAAAACAAGGCAAAGAGAATCACCGTTATACCTAAAATAGTATATAGGCTGATTTGTATAATTTTGTTTAATGTATCAGTCATGATAAATTAATTTTTTGATTTGAATTTGGTAAGAATATCGATAAATGTAATGGTGCTATCTTCCATATCATTAACTAAACTGTCAACTTTCGCGATCAGGTAGTTATAGAATACTTGAAGAATAACCGCAACGATCAAACCAAATACAGTTGTTAAAAGGGCTACTTTCATACCACTAGCAACAATATTAGCAGAAATGTTACCGGCAGCTGCAATGTCATCAAATGCTACAATCATACCAATTACAGTACCCATGAAACCAAGCATAGGAGCAATAGCGATGAATAATGAAATCCATGATAATCCTTTTTCAAGGCGACCCATTAATACACTACCGTAAGAAACGATTGATTTTTCAACCACTTCAAGTCCTTCGTTATATCTATCAATTCCTTGATAAAAAATACTTGCAACGGGACCGCTAGTTTCTTTGCAAATTTCTTTAGCAGCATCTAATCCACCAGTTTCAAGTGCATTTTCAACTTGATTAAGTAATTTTTGGTTGTTAGTAGTTGAAAGATTTAAGTAAACAATTCTTTCAATACATAAAGCCAAACCTGCAACAAGACAAAGAAGTACAATACCCATAAATCTCCAGTCACCAGCAATAAATTGTTCTTTTAATATTTGTTGGTAACCTTGGTCTTCAGCTGGTGCTTCTAGTGTAGTAACAACTGATGTAGTAGCTTCTGCTGCAACTTCAGTTGAATCCGTTGTCATTTCAGTATCTGTAGCTGTAGCATCATCTTGAGCTAAAGCAACGTTTGAAAATCCAATAATTAGCATTCCTGCTATCGTCAATAAAGCAATTAATTTTTTCATAGTAAACGTTTATTTGTTCTTAATAATTCAAACTTTATTTTTAATTAAATTTATATTATGTGTTATAATCAATTATTTATAGAATAAACAGAATCGCAAATATAAATATTTATTTTAATCCATTATAGCTTTCGCCTAATTTTTCTGAATATAAATAAGCTTAAGCCATAGTGCGGAGAGGAAGGGATTCGAACCCCCGGTACGCTTTTGGCGTACACACGCTTTCCAAGCGTGCGCCTTCGACCACTCGGCCACCTCTCCTGAAATTAATTTCAAGTCCGCAAAAATAGAAAAATATTGATTGCATCCTATTAAATTGTTATTTCTCCTCGTAAAGATGTATTTAATAATTGAATGATTGTTTCATTATCATAGCCATCGCCTAGTAAATACATCAATTTGGTAATGGCTGATTCTGTTGTAATATCATATCCTCCTATCACCCCAATTTTACCTAGTCCTATACTCGTTTCATACTTGCCAATCTCTACCGCACCTTCTTTACATTGAGTTACATTGATTATGATGATTCCTTTATTAATGGCTTGTTCCAAACAATGAATAAACCATGTGTCGGTTGGAGCATTCCCAGCACCAAAGGTTTCAAGAATGACAGCTCTTAATTTAGACGTATTTAAAATTGCCTGAACTGTGTTTTCTGTGATTCCTGGAAACAATTTAAGAATAGCTACATTCGTATCCAAACTTTTGTGGACAATGAGCTGTTTGAGATTGGGTTTTTGAATATAATTGTGATTGTATTTTACATGTACTCCGACTTCAGCTAGTGCTGGAAAATTTCCAGAGAAAAAGGCATTGAAATTTTCGGCATTCAATTTACTTGTTCGGTTTCCGCGAAGTAAACGATTTTCAAAATAGATAGCAACCTCGGGGATCAAAGGGGTATCTTCCTTTGAAGCAGCAGCGATTTCGATAGAGTTGATGAAGTTTTCTCTTCCATCAGTGCGAATAACGCCCAAGGGCAATTGCGAGCCCGTTAAAATAACAGGCTTATTTAGGTTTTCAAGCATAAAGCTAAGAGCCGATGCCGTATAAGCCATGGTGTCGGATCCATGCAAAACCACAAACCCATCATATGCCTCGTAATTGTTTTCGATCAATTCAGCCAATTGAACCCAGAAATTGGGATGCATATTAGAAGAATCTATTAGCGAATCAAAAGTGTAAAAATCAATCCTATAATGTAAGTTTTTTAAAACCGGAATTTGCTCGTATATATTATCAAAATTGAAGGGTTTCAATGCACCTGTTTCCGTGTTTTTGATCATCCCAATGGTACCACCGGTATAAATCACTAATATGGAAGGTGTGTTATTCATAGGTTTAGAATTTAAAAAGATTTTTGGCATTTTGAGTTGTTATATCAGCAACTTCATCAATGCCGATACCTTTAATTTCTGCTATTTTTTCTGCAATATAATATATATATGCACTTTCATTTCGCTTCCCTCTGTAAGGAGTCGGGCTTAAAAATGGAGCATCGGTTTCCAATAAGATGTTCTCAAGCTTAATTTCCCTAAGTATATTTTTTAAATTCGAATTTTTGAATGTTAGCACTCCTCCAATACCTAAATAATAACCCATTTCAATAGCTTTATGAGCATCCTGAGCAGTTCCGCTGAAACAATGAAAAACACCCTGTAAATCAGCAGTGTGAACCTCATCCAAAACATCAAAAATTTCTTTCATCGACTCACGTGAATGAAGTACTATGGGTAACTGATGTTCTTTTGCCAAAGCAATCTGATGTCTGAGACAAATATCTTGCTCTTTCGCATAAGTTTTATCCCAATACAAATCAATCCCAATTTCCCCGATGGCAATAAATTTGCTTTTTTCAAGCCATTGTTCAATGATAGCTAGCTCTTTTTGATAGTCTTCGTTGACATTGGTAGGATGCAAACCCATCATGGGGAAACAATTTTTCGGGAATTCACGACATACTGAAAGCATACCGTCTATCGATTGGCTATC
>JBFFMB010000306.1:0-3239 GCA_041554455.1 Bacteroidales bacterium | reverse complement strand
GATATTTAGAACAGGGACTTTTGAGCTATTTAATTATACTTTAGGTCCAATAGCAGTTCGCTGGTATGGTTTGTTATTTGCCATCGGCTTTTTATGCGGATACTTTATCTTAAAAAAGATCTTCACAAAAGAACAGGTTCCATTGACTGTATTGGATAAGCTGATGACCTTTTTGTTTGTTGCAACTGTTATTGGAGCACGACTAGGTCATTGTTTGTTCTATGATCCTCAATTTTATCTTGGGAATCCTCTCGAAATACTGAAGATTTGGGAAGGCGGATTAGCCAGTCATGGTGCTGCAATTGGAATTATCATTGCTTTAATCATTTTCTCCTATCGCACTTGTATGCCTTTTTTATGGTATCTCGATCGTATTGTAATTGGAGGCGCATTAACTGGTGCGTTTATCCGTTTTGGAAATTTAATGAATTCTGAAATTATTGGAAAAGCAAGTGATTTACCTTGGGCTTTTTACTTTGAAGCCAGCCATAATCCGAACATTGCAAATATTCCTCGTCATCCAACTCAAATTTACGAATCCTTAGCATATTTATTAATTGCTGTTTTTCTGTACATCTATTATTTCAAGAAATTCCCCAAATTCAAGGATGGACAATTATTTGGAATGTTCCTTATATTAGTTTTTGGATTCAGAATGCTGATTGAAAATTTAAAAGAAGCACAGG
This sequence comes from Bacteroidales bacterium, assembly GCA_041554455.1. GTDB lineage: Bacteria > Bacteroidota > Bacteroidia > Bacteroidales. Next base: position 2,553 of record JBFFMB010000306.1, on the reverse strand, counting down.
AAAGTTTTGAAAACGACTTGATCCTAAATATGGGGCAAGCCCTCAGTATTCCTTTTGTTTTAGGAGGTGTATTTTTATTGATCTATATTAACTACCAACATAGAAAGCAAAACGCCCCACCTCAATAATTGAAATGGGGCTTTTTGTCTAATTTTTCAGCTCTTCTAATTTAGCTAAAATAAATTCGTCAACTTGTTTGGATAAATCTTCCTGATTATATTCTTTAGCTATTTGACTAATTCTTTGGATAATAGCAAACGCCTGATTTAAATCATAATCATATGTTTTTTCCCATCCTTCGTCAAGTGTCAAATAATAATTAACTTCTTGAATATATCTTTCAAGTATCAATTTCGACAAATCATTGGCTTCTTTAACAGCATCCGCTTTGAAGTATACTTCCACAAATGGAAGAGCAAAATAATCAATAGGAATTTTGCTTGTTGGAAAAAGATCAAAATTTCGATCGACCAATTTTTTAGCTTTCTCTTTTTCTCCTATTCGGATTAATGCCCGAGATACACGCATAAAGTTTTGAGAGGCGATCCCAATATTTCTGGTACTTTCACGATCAATTAAGACTCCATCTGCATTTAAATTGCCCCATTGGGTTTTGTTCATCAATATATCATAGGATTGATCAATAAGAATTCCAACTATAAAATCATTATAATCACTTGCTTTAATCGGCATAAAACGATAAGCAGCTCCTTCAAGATGAATATACTCATCGGCACCAAACACTTTTTCAACTACGGCAGGGTTTGTAAAATAAACGGGACGTTCCCAATTATTACTAGCCATAAAATCTAAGAAAGCCAAATCGTTTTTATATAATTCATTTTGTTTGATTTCCCAGGTAATTTCAGGAACGATTAAATGAGCCAATTCACGAGGGACGATACCATTATCAACACAAGCCGCAGAATCTACAGTGATTTTCACTTTTTTGGAAGGGAAAAAGTTTATCATTTCTCCACTTCTGAGTGGCAATTGAGTTCGAGAATCATCGCTTTTAATAAAATCAATTATACTTTCTAGCTCTATAGCACCTTCAATATCTCTAAACTGTACAGGATAATAAGGGATGACCTGATTTTGTCCTTTATCATACTTTTCAGGACTGATACTAAATGGTAATGGGTCAGCATCATAAGCTTTTTTACCTAATTGCAAAACATACCATTCGCCTGAAGACAGCATATAATTCACTACTCGAGTATCGGTTCTAAATCCTTCAACTTCCTGAATATACCATAATGGGAAGGTATCATTATCGCCTACCGAATAGATCACAGCATTGGGGGCAAGATTTCCCATATAATTTTTCGCAAAATCACGTGCTGCATATTTCCCTGAACGATCATGATCATCCCAACCTTCGTTACCCATAATACCAGGAACTAAAACCAAACAGATTCCTGTAACTACGATTGGAATGATTTTTTTATTTCCTGCATATTTAGAAATCATTTCAGAAATAGCCAAAACCCCCATCCCTATCCAGATTGCAAAGGCATAAAAGGAACCCGCAAAGGCATAATCTCTTTCTCTAGGTTGATAAGGATATTGATTTAAATAAACAACAATGGCCAAACCGGTCATGATAAATAGCAAAAAGACAACCCAAGTGTCTTTATGGCTTCTTAGAAAATGGAAGAATGCACCAATAAAGCCTAAAATCAGTGGTAACAAATAAAACTTATTGGTAGCTTCATTTTTAAAAGCATCCGGTAAGTTCTCCAAATTTCCAACATGAATGTTGTCAATGAAATTAATTCCACTTATCCAATTTCCTTTCATGGGACCACCCTGGCTTTCAATATCATTTTGCCTTCCGGCGAAATTCCACATAAAATATCGAATATACATATGTCCAATCTGATAGGATAAAAAGAAATTTACATTATCCATGAACGTAGGTTTCATACGCACTTCTGTAGTCCCATCCGATTTAGTCACTCGAATAGGTGTTCCTTTGACATATTGCTTATAACTATCGATATGTCGTTGTTCGCGATCACTCCACATTCGTGGAAAAACAGATGTAAATCGAGGGTCGTAAACATTCTCAAGACGATGTCCAACAATCGTATATTTCCCTTTTTTCTTATCTTTAAAATAAACCGGAGCACCATCGTTTTGTTCAATCAAGGGGGCATTATAATAAGCTCCATGAAGCAAAGGCCAATTTCCATATTGCTCTCTATTTAAGTATGACAACATACTTATGGCTTCCTCAGGATTGTTTTCATTAATCGGAACTCCTGCATTTGCCCTAATGATTAATACAAAGAATGAAGAATAACCTATCAAAATAAAAATAAAAGCAAGAACAATCGTATTTAGCAACACTTTTTTCTTCCGAATACTATAACGTACGCCCCATATTAAAACGCCTACTAATAGGACAAAATACACAACTGTTCCGGTATTAAATGGAAGTCCAACATTATTCACAAAGAATAATTCAAATAAAGATGACATTTTAACTACCCAGGGTACAATTACATCCATGACTGTAGCCAATATCAATATTGAGATAATCCCTGT
>JBFFMB010000305.1:0-3243 GCA_041554455.1 Bacteroidales bacterium | reverse complement strand
ATTTGGCAGTATTGATAACCTCTTAAAAAATACAGATAAACTAAAAGGGAAACTAAAAGAAAATTTGGAAAAATTTGGTGATCAAGCTATTATGTCGAGAGAATTGGCCACCATTATTTTGGACGTCCCCATCGAATTTAAGGAAGATGATTTAAAGACTCAGGAACCTAATATTCCTGAGTTAAGAGCCTTTTTTGATGAACTAGAATTTCGTCAATTAGCACAACGATTTTTTACTCAGGAGTCATTGAAAACATCAAGCCCAACAGCTTCAACTGAAACTAGTGGGATGGGTGATTTATTCAGTAGTCTTCCGGAAGCCGAACAAGTCATCAAAAATAAAAAGACACTCGCAGATGTTCCACATGATTATCGACTAATTGATACTAAAGAAAAAAGAATACAATTAATTCAGGAATTGCTTCAACAAAAATCCATTTGTTTCGATACTGAAACAACGGGAACTGATCCTAATACTGCGGAATTGGTTGGAATTTCGTTTTGCTACGAAAAAGGCAAGGCTTTCTATGTCCCCCTCCCTAATAATTTTGATGAATGTAAACTTATTTTAGAAGATTTTAAATCCATTTTTAGCGATAATTCCATTGAAAAAATTGGTCAAAATATCAAATATGATTTAAGTGTTTTAAAGTGGTATGACGTTCAAATATCTGGGAATATATTTGACACCATGATCGCTCATTACCTCATCGAACCAGACCAACGCCATGGCATGGATTCTTTAGCCGATACCTATCTTGAATACAAAACCATAAGTTATGACGAAGTAACTGAAAAACGCCGAGGACATCAACTTAGCATGCGTGAGGTGCAACAACATAAAATTCAGGCAATGGTTGACTATGCTTGCGAAGATGCGGATATTACATTTCAACTTGCGAAGATATTCTATCCTCTATTAAAGAAATCCAATACACTTGAATTATTTGAGACCATTGAAGTTCCTTTAGTTCCTGTGTTAGCCTCCATGGAAAAGGAAGGTATTAATCTGGATACTGAAGCGTTGACTATTTTTTCGGCAGAGTTACATGAAGATGTTTTGAAAATAAGAGAGCGTATTTATGAAATGTCTGGAACAGAATTCAACATTTCTTCACCCAAACAGTTGGGAGAGATCTTGTTTGAGCGTCTAAAAGTCACTGATAAACCAAAACTCACCAAAACAAAACAATATTCTACAGGAGAAGATATTTTACAAAAATTACTCAAGAAACATCCCATTATTCAAGAGATTTTAGATTATCGCTCACTCACTAAATTAAAATCCACTTATGTGGATGCTTTACCTCTATTGGTAAATAAAAGGGATAATAAAATTCATACTTCCTATATGCAAAGCGTAGCTGCGACAGGACGTCTAAGCTCTCAAAATCCAAACTTACAAAACATCCCAATCCGCACAGAAAAGGGTCGAGAAATCCGTAAAGCATTTATCCCAAAAGATGATGAACATATTTTATTAGCAGCCGATTATTCACAAATAGAATTACGTATCATAGCTGAATTAAGTAAAGATGAAGCCATGTTAGATGCCTTTATCAATGGCATTGATATTCATACGGCAACCGCATCAAAAGTTTATGGAATTCCAATCAATGAAGTGGATAAAGATATGCGTCGAAATGCTAAGGCTGTTAATTTTGGCATTGTTTACGGTATTTCTGCTTTTGGTCTCTCTGAAAATTTAGGGATCGCTCGCAAAGAAGCCGCGAATATCATAGAACAATATTTTATTCAATATCCGGGAATTAAACGATTTATGGATGACTCCATTGTTTTTGCCCGTGAAAATGGTTTTGTTGAAACCATTATGGGTCGGCGCCGTTATCTAAGAGATATAACTTCCAATAATGCTGTTGTTAGAGGTTTTGCAGAACGAAATGCAATTAATGCTCCTATTCAGGGTTCATCGGCCGATATGATAAAAATAGCGATGATAAATATTTACAATGAGTTTGAAAAACAACAATTGGAAACTAAAATGATTCTTCAAGTGCACGATGAATTGGTATTCGATGTAAAAAAATCAGAATTGGATACGGCTAAAAAAATCATTGAAGAAAAAATGAGAACAGCCATTCCAATGAAGGTTCCTATTGAGGTTGATATGAATACCGGTTTAAACTGGTTAGAAGCACACTAACAAAAAAAGGGGGAATCAAATAATTCCCCCTTTTTTTAAATTATCAAAAATGTTATTAGTGTATTATTATCTACCTTTTGTGGTGATTATAAGAACGCCATTTGCACCTCTTACACCATAGATTGAAGCAGCACTTCCTTTCAACACTGAAATACTTTTAACATCAGTTGGATTAATCCCTCCGATAGAAGGTGTCGTAATTCCATCAACAACGATAAGCGCTGAATTGTTTCCCATAAGTGAAGTAGCACCTCTGATCGTTATGACACCTCCACTAACTCCAACATCTGGGAATTGATCTTGAATCATAGCGTAAATATCAGTATAATTTTGTGCTTTTGATTCTAAGTCTTCAATGCTCCCATAACTATGCGAAGCATTTGACTTTTTTATTTTCCCATAACCAATATCAATCAATTCCTCTTCTGAAACACTCAATTTACTGTCGACTGTAGAAGGCGCAAGTATAAAATTAATTTTAGTTCTTACACCATACTCCACTTCCAAACCTCCATGATGAGGTGAATACATCATTAATGATTTATTATTTCGTTTTACTTTGATTTTATAATATCCCTTTTCATCAGTAACCTTATTGATAGACTCTCCGTCCACAAAAATATTGATTCCCTGTAAAGGTTTGTTATTACCATCAGTAACATAGCCCGATAAAGTAATTTTTTTGGTCTTTTTTTTGTCCTTTGCAAAACTAGTCTCTATTATTAATAGGGATAAAAGAATTGCGAATGCAGCTTTCCATTTCATGGCATTAATTTTTTAATTAATATTCATTTATTTTTCTAATCAGGGTTTTTCATTCTTTATAATAATGAGTATCTCATTCACATTTACCCTATTTCCATATTAACATAATTTCATTCAAAAACATTACAATAATTATACCAACGAATTAAAACTTTAAAAGTGTTTGAGCTAGGCGTTCTGTAAAAAGATCATCTAGCCTATAGCTTTTGATTATTTATTCGTCGTGCTTTTTTAAAGTAATAACGATCACTCCCATCCCTCCTCTCGAACCATAAATAGCAGCTTGAGAGCTATGAACAACTGAAATTGATTGT
>JBFFMB010000304.1:0-3254 GCA_041554455.1 Bacteroidales bacterium | reverse complement strand
GCCCAGAGGCTACAGGTGTAAATCTTATGCAAATGTTTGGTGCTTTTACTTATTCAGTGAAATTAGGTGAAAAATGGAGTGCTGGTTTTTCTGCAATTATTGCATGGCAATCTTTTGAAGCTGAAGGATTAGAAGCATTCGGCATGATGTCACAAGATGCTACTAAACTTAGTGATAACGGTGCAAACAGTTCATTTGGTTTTGGTGGAAAACTAGGTATACAAGGTGAATTAACTGATGGTTTATTTTTTGGAGCAACATTCCAAACAAAAATGTTCATGGGTGAATTCGACAATTATAGTGGTTTATTTGCTGAAAGTGGAGATTTTGACATTCCATCAACTTGGACTTTAGGTCTGGCTTACGAACTAGTACCTGATAAATTTACAGTTGCTTTTGACGTAAAACAAATATGTTACAGCAAAGTAAATTCAATCGCTAATCATATGATGAGTGCAACTGGTTTTAATGGTCCTTTAGGAGCTGAAACTGGTGCTGGTTTTGGATGGCAAAATATGACCGTCTATAAATTAGGGTTTGAATATGCCGCTAATGAAGAGTGGACTTTCAGAACAGGTTTTTCTCATGGCAAAAACCCAATTCGTGCAACTGATGTTATGTTCAATATTTTAGCACCTGGAGTTATTGATAATCATATTACTTTTGGTTTCTCAAAAATGATGGGTAGCAAGGAATTAAACATTGCGATTGTACATGCCTTATCAAATACTGTAAGTGGTCCTAATCCAATGGAAGCTCCAAACCAACAAATAATTGATCTTCAAATGAGTCAATGGGAATTAGAAATTGGAATTACATTCTAATCTGATTCTTAAAAATTTATAGGAATCCCGTCTGGATAAAATCTAGACGGGATTTTTTATTTATTATAAAGAAAACGTTTAATTTTCATGGTTGCCGTTTTGATAAATGGCTCAAGCTTAACTACAACCAACTGAACCTGAGAAAATTTATTCACTCTTGAATTAACATAATCATGCAATTCAACACGTAATTCTTCAATTTTCTGATCAAGATGTTGCTGCTTTTGATCAATATAATCTGTCACATCTTTTCTTAGATGTTTGTATCGTTCTTCAATTTCTTCACGATTAAAATGAACCATGGCTACAAGCTTTCCTTTTTGTTGAACCACTACTGATTCAACTACATGGCGAAAATTATTAATAACGGATTCTATTTCTTCAGGATAGATATTTTCACCCCCTTGTCCAACGATCATATTTTTTAAACGACCTTTCAACGATAAATAACCATCTTTGTCAAAAACACCGAGATCACCTGTTTTAAACCAACCATCTTCAGAAAAAACGTCTTTGGTTAATTCAGGTTCTTTATAATAACCTTGCATGATATTAGGTCCTTTTGCCCAAACTTCACCCTCCCCTGTTCGAGGATCTGGATCATTCAGTTTTAATTGGACATCCATAACTTGAGGTCCGATGGCTTGTAAACGAGTATTCGACGCATTTGCTCCAGCCAATAATGGGGAGGTTTCAGTCAGTCCATAACCTATGGCATAAGGAAATTTCGCTTCAATCAAGAATTTCTCAACCGTTTTATCAAGCTTTGCTCCACCAACACCAAAAAACTTTAATTGCCCCCCAAAGGTTTCATATAATTTTTTACCCGCTATTGCGTTTAATTTTTTCCGAATAAGCGGAACACTATATAGGCCCTTAATTACAACATTTTTATTAAAGGTTTTTGCAATTTTATTACGGTAAATTTTTTCAATAATAAGAGGTACTGAAAGCATTAAAGTTGGTTTAACAGCCTGAAGAGCAGGAAGTAAAATTGCAGGCGTAGGTGGTTTTCTAAGATAATAAATACAACTTCCACTTTTGATCGGCAAAATCAATCCAAGTGTATTTTCATAGGTATGAGATAAGGGCAAAATTGAAAGAAAACGATCATTCTCATGGACATCTTGTACATTGGCAGCCTGTGTAACATTGTGTACAATATTTTTATGAGAAAGCATCACCCCTTTTGAATTCCCAGTTGTACCAGATGTATAGATAATGGCTAATAAGTCTTCTTCTTTTACATCAGCACTTATGGGATGATGATTTTCCTTAAATACTATACCAACCTCATTTAGCAAGGAAAAATCCTCAATTTTGATCTGATGTTTCAGAAATTCATTATGGAGATGTTCTGTTTTCGACAATAAATTTCCAGAAACGAATAGGGCTTTTGCTTCAGAATGTTTTAAAACATTTTCAATTTCTTTTTCATGAAAATCAGGCAATATGGGAACAACAATGGCTCCAATGGAGCTTATTGCAAAATAAGATATTCCCCAATGAGGCATATTCATACTCAATATTGCAACCTTATCATGTTTTTTCACACCCAATTCCATCAAGAAATTGGACAATGAATTTATTTTAATTCCAAGCTCCTTATATGTTATTGGTTGCTCACCAACAAAAGACATTGCAGCTTTGTCAGGAAAATTATTCAAAGTAGCTTCAAATAAAGAGGGCAAAGTGTAGTTTTCGAAATTTATCATAATTCACAGCATGTATTCAGGTAAAAATACAACAATTTGAATATCCCTCTTTATTTTTGTGTCTAAATAATTATTTTGGTGTTATCATTTTATCTTCTTAAGTTTGAAAATGATTAGTTAATCGTTATATAATTGTACCTCCCAATCAAATAAATAATATCATGGAAACAAAAGAAATTCAACCAAAGGAAATCACACAAAGCATGGAAATTGATGGAAGCATCATGTCTGTTTTAAACGAAACTCGCAAGTGGACTAAATTTTTAGCCATCATCGGTTTTATTGGCTTAGGGTTTTTATTGCTTATGGGTTTGTTTTTTGGAACTGTTTTTTCTTCAATGATGGAGACAATGCCCCAATCAAAATCCTTCCCAGGAGAAATAGTAGGCTTTACATATGTTATAATGGCAATTGTATTTTTCTTCCCAATCTTATACTTATTAAATTTTTCAAATCAAATGAAAACAGCTTTATACTCCAGTAATCAAGAGGCATTATATGGCGCATTTAATAATTTGAAACGACATTTTAAATTTATCGGTATTGTTATTATTGTTGAATTATTGATTGTGGGGACTATAATAATAGGTACAGGAATCGTTGCAGCTATCTAATAATACAATAGATTGTACAAAATAGAATTCTATATTAGAATTCTATTTTGTAGCTAATATTCGGGATAAATATGGTCTCTTTATGTTTATCAATTGTAGCT
>JBFFMB010000303.1:0-3256 GCA_041554455.1 Bacteroidales bacterium | reverse complement strand
TTTGTATCTAGGTAAGCTATTTTTTATTTTTTACATATTTCATCAACCAACGATCGGTTTCCCATAAAACGTGCAAAATAGATTCGCTGGAAGCATATCCATGACTTTCGGCAGGAAGCATTACCAAACGTACAGTGGCTCCATGTCCTTTCAACGCATTATAATAACGTTCGCTTTGTAAAGGAAAGGTCCCTGAGTTATTATCAGCTACTCCATGAATCAGCAATAATGGATGTTTCATTTTGTCGGCATTCATAAAAGGTGACATTTTAAAATACAAATCAGGTGCTTCCCAATAAGTGCGTTCTTCCGATTGAAATCCAAATGGAGTTAAGGTGCGATTATAAGCGCCACTACGTGCAATCCCTCCTGCAAACAAATCGGAATGGGTCAATAAATTAGCGGTCATAAAAGCTCCATACGAATGTCCCCCAACAGCAACGCGTTCGCGGTCAACGATTCCCATTTCATCTAGAGCATCGATGGCTGCTTTTGCATTGGCCACCAATTGAGGAATGAAAAGATCATTTGGTTCAGTTTCACCTACTCCAATGATAGGGAATTCTGCATTTTCAAGAATCACAAATCCTTTAAGCACCCAAAAAATAGGTGAACCATAACCAATACGAGTAAAACGGTGTGGTGAATTTCTTACTTGGCCAGCTGTTTTGGGGTTTTTATATTCACGAGGATAAGCCCACATTAAGAGAGGCAATCTGCCGTCTTTAACTTTGTCGTAGCCTGCAGGTAAATACATGGTTGCTGCCAAGTCAACCCCATCATCTCTTTTATAGTGAATAGCTTCTTTACTTACACCTTCTAAGCCTTTATAAGGATTTACAAAAAAAGTAAGCTGTTTAGGCGCTTTTTTCTTTTTGAAATTTCGTAAATAATACTGTGGGTTATCTGTTTTTGATTGGGCATTGGTAATCATATCACCTGATTTAATATTCAAATAATAAAGCCCTCTTGAACCCGGAGTTTCGTATGTGCTAACACCATCGGCACGCCATAATTCTTTAGTGGTTTTTTTGGCGATATCATATTGGCGTAAGAATGGTTTGTTGCCTTCGGGCGAATAACCCTCTCCCGTTAAATAAAGATATTTATTATCAGTAATCTGTAATACATTCCACCCATATTCATTTTCTTCGGTTACAAAATTTCCTGGATCATTGTATAAATCCTCAGTGTTTAATTCAAATAATATCTCAGGGTTTTCATTGTCCTTGTTCGGATTAATTTTGTAGGTGTTTGATTGTCTGTTTTTATACCAATCATCATAAACAATGGCAATTTCATCATTTCCCCATTGAATTCCTGCATATCTGTTTTTTACGGATATTAGATGGTGTTTGTCGTTTAAATCGAATGGATAATCAGTGGTATAAATGGCATCTCTATGTTCAACTTCCGTTTTTGGGTCTCCTCCATCCAATGCTTCCACCCAATAAATTGAAGCGGGTTTGTCGGCTCTCCACGAAACATTTCGAGCCCCTTTTTCAACCGCGTCAAAACCTTTTGGCATTTCTTCAATCAATGGAATTTCCTGAACTACTTTTATAAATGTTCCATCTTTGTCTAGTAGACTTAAAACTGTTGGGTATCTGTAATAAGGAACGAGATAGGAATAAGGTTTGGTGATGGTTGTTGCTAGGATATATTCTCCATTTGGAGATTGTGAAACCCTATTGTAAATATTGGCTCCAGCCATGGGTGTTATATTCCCTTCTAAATCTACTTTCACTAAAATCGAGCTTGCAAAATAATCAAATAATGCTTCATCCGTTTTATTCTGAAGAAGATCTTGATACGTTCTTGACGGTGCTGTTTTTCCTAAGTTTTCCTGAATAATTGGTCCTGTGGGTGTTTCATTCGTATTTGGCATTTCACCTCTGTCAGGATTTACAAATCTGCAAATTAAAGATTGTCCATCTTGAGTCCAACTAAATGGGTTGCCACGGAAAACAGCATTTAATACTCCCTCTGTCAATTTTTTGGCTTCTTTTGTTTGGATATCCAAAATCCATAATTCGATGCCATTTTTGCGAGTGTTTGCGAAAGCCACTTTACTATAATCAGGTGACCAACTAGTGTTGCTGATCTTTGGATTTGTTGGCAAGCCATTTACCTGAAATTCTTCTCCACTTTTTATGTTTTTAAGTGTGATGTTAGTATTATAACTAGTACGACTACCTCCATTATTTAAGGGGTTGATTCGTAAGCCAGCCAATCGATATTCTTTGGCCGATACTTCTTCAATTGATTTGAAGGGTGTGCGTTCATATAATAACATCCATTCACCATTATTGTCAATACTTACTGAGGGAGTCAATGGGCTGTTAATCAGATCTAAAATTTCTTTTGAGGGTTTTTGGTATTCTGTATCAATCTGAGCAATCGATTGAAAACTTAATAGTACAATTAAGCTGATTAAACTAGTTAAAATTATTTTTTTCATGATTAATGTTTATTAATTATTTAAATCTTATTTTTTCGAGAAATATAGGCGGGTAATAAAAATGCCATTTCTGTCATCATTTCCTCCCACACTTTCTACGGCACTCGAAACAAATGTTAAAGTCCAGCCCTCTTTGATCAAATCATTGATCTTAGAAGTAATCAATGCATCATTCGAAGCTATGTTCTGAAAGTTAATCCCTACGGCACTATAAAAGTTGAGTAGTTTGGTTTCAGAAAAACTATCCACTTTAGCATCTGATCGGTCAATGTCTTTTTGTTTTGATTTTTTACCATCCGTTCTTACAGTTGTAAAACTTTTTACGTTTAAGCTATCGGTATTTTCAATAATTCTGGATCTACCAATACCCATCGGAACTATTGATTCAACAACAGTAACAACTTTCATTTCTTGGGCGTTGAGGTCTAGAAAAATGCCAAATGCAAATAGGAATAAAATTATTTTTTTCATTTAATCGGGCTTAGGTTAATAAGTGCTTTGTATTTTTCAATAAAATTGAATCCCCTATTGATAAAGTAAGAATTTTTATAATAGGGTAAATGCTATTTACATAGTCAAATATCTGTATAAAATCTATAAAAACAAAATGCTTATCGCTTTCTGGATATTTATCATTCGGAGGTTTATAAACTATATATATATAGTAAGTATTGAACAAATGATCAGCCAAGATTTGAATAATATAATCCTGTCATTAAACGAGTTTAAGTAAAACGATTATTGGGGAGTTATCGTTTACAGCAATATTGTCCTTTTAGCTCCTGTATTGATTTT
>JBFFMB010000302.1:0-3271 GCA_041554455.1 Bacteroidales bacterium | reverse complement strand
TTGGAAAAGATTCAGGGCGCATATGTGTATTAAAAAAGTGCACTGTAAATATAAATCCAGTGGCTAATAAGGCTTCATCACTATGGATGATTTGTGCAACATTGATAACCCAACCAGGGAAAAACTGTGTAAAGAATTCTGGGAACCATAAAATGAGTCCTGAAAATCCAATGACTGCAACTCCCCAGAAAACGGCCATATAATCAAATTTTTCCCAATATGTCCAACGTCCATAATCTGGTCGAGGACCTTTACCAAAGAACCACTTCATGGAAGAAACAAAATCTTTAATATCTTGCTTACTAAACATTAATGAATTGGAACCGAATAAAAATTCTTTGACACTTAAACCAGCCTTTTTTCTAAGCTGAAACAAGGTAGACAAATGGAATGTAAAATAAGCAAACGTAATAAGAGCTGCAAAACGGTGTATATTTCCAGCCGATTTAACACCGCCCAATTGTCGGGCAATCCAATTAGCCCATTCCATATGAGCAAATTTCAGAGTCATTCCTGTTAAGGCTAGTAATAAGAAACTAAGAATAACCATTAAGTGAGTAACTCGTTGTCGTTTATTGAAACGACGATAATACTTTTGAGGACCTTCTGTTGGTACTGGTTTATGATGTTTTCTTCTCTCACGAAGTGATTGTGGTAACCAGAATAAGGTATGCAAGCCAAAAAATCCAAAAACTGCAATAAGCAATGAAGTCATCCCCCAGAATGCCCAGAATAATACATCATTATCATTGTGGGTAGCATGGGTTAAATAACCTGTAAAGGCAAGATTTGCATTCTCATGACATTGCTGACAGGTTTTTACAATATTTTTGTAACCAACTTCTGAGTCAGGATTATCGACTTTTAAAATTTTATGAGCTCCATGACAATCAGAACATCTCGCTGCATCGGGATCACCTAATAAATAAGCCTTCCCGTGATAGGTTTCTTGATAGGTTTTAGATAATTTTTCGTGACAACTACCGCATTGGTTGGTAATCTCATTCATAAATTTATCTCCTTGAATATCACTTATTACGTGAGCTGAGTGACAAGTTGAACAAGTAGGATAAGTCAAATTTCCATCACTATGAGCCAAAGAATGTTCACTTGCTTCATAATCGTTCGCAATGCTTTTATGGCATTTAGCACAAGTAGCTGCCATATTTGTGGGATGCACTGACGACAACGGATCTGATTCTTTTAATTCGTGATGAGTTGTATGACAATCGGTACAAACAGCACTCACCAATAATCCTTTCTCTGTTAATCCTTTACCATGCGTGCTTTGAGAATAATCTGAATAGGCATCAACCTCTTTCAAATGCGCTTGCATATTCGCTTGCCCGTCTGTTTTATGACATGATCCACAAAGCTTAGGGATGGCTCCTCTATAGGTAGAGGATGATTCATCAACTTTCGATTTTGTGGTATGTGTATCATGACAATCTGTACAATAAGGGGCATCCGCATTTTTTTCAACAAAGGCACGCCCATGACCACTTCCGTAATACTCATTGGAAACCTCAATATGGCAATTTGAACAATCAACCTTTTCTACAGTTTCGCAGGGACGATGAAGTTTTGGAGAAACTTCTGTATGACATTTAACACACTGAATATTATAGTGAACAGAAGCCGATAAATGTGTTCGATCGAACTGAATAGTATCTCCCGATTGTTTTAACAGATACTCTCCTTTAGAAGCATCCTTATCGTGACATTTCAAACAAGATTGATTAGAAATGGTTTGTTCAATTTTCTCATACTCTACTTTATGTGGAGGATGGCAGGCCGTACAGGAAGGAACGGAACCCGGTTCTTTTTCCCATAACTCGCTTTTTATAACTTTTTTGTGTGTTTGCTCAATACGAATATGGCATTTCATACAGGTAGACGCAACCTTAGCCGTTGAAACCGTTGAATTGCTACTTGAAGAAGGCAAAATCAAGTGGTTCCCATGACAATCGTTACAGGTAGCTGTTACAAACAAACCACTTTCATATAAACCTTTACCATGAATACCTTGACTGTAATTTTCAAGAATATTATGTTCGGTTAAATTATATGTTCGTGCAACTGGAGCTCCTTCTTTATGACAATTTCCGCATAAAATAGGAATGTTCATTTTATAGGTACGTGATTCTGGTAGTTCGGAGGAAATAATATCATGACTTCCGTGACAATCATAACAATGAGGTGCATAAGGAGCATTTTTTCGTAATGCCGTACCATGAATTCCGTTGTTAAATTGCTCCATGGCATTGTCGTGACAATTCCCGCAATTTACTGCTTGTAACTTTTCAGGATGTGGAAATTCTTCAACCGCAGCATCTTCATGGCAATACACACAATCGAGTTCTTTGTGAACAGAATTATGTAAGGAATTAACTTTTACAAAAACAGAAACTTCCTTACCATCACGAATTGTTGTTAGATCGGGATCCTCATGACACATCATGCAGTCGTCATTAGACTGAGCATAAAGAACATTCAATCCCAGCATCATGGCTAGGAGTATGAATGTTCCAATTTTTAAAAAATTGTTTTTATTTATCACGTCAATATAGTTTTTTATAGTAGTATAGTAATCAATCTTAGTCTCAAAAACAATCAGTGTAATCGTAATCTAGTGTGCTTCATGCCATCCGTTAATAATGCTTTTAAAATTGCTAAAGGCTGTTTTCCCCATCGTACAGAAATAAACATGTATAACCATAAAAAGAGAAATGACAAAACCTGTGATTAAATGAAGGTAGTCAAATAAATGAATACTTTCTTCACCGAATATATTGGTTTGAAAATAGCTAGGAAATATTAAAACCCATCCACTTGCAACAACCACTGGTACTAGTAAATACATCAAGATTACGTATGTAAATTTTTGTAGGGGATTAAATTTCGATTTTTCTGTAATAGGAAAAGGAGCTTCTTCACCTTTAAAAACACCAAAAGCATAATGTCTGAATTGCTTAAACAAATCCATAATAAATCCCTTTAATGCAATTCTATAGTGTCTACCATTAGGTCTTATTAAATTCCCAATTACAAAAAAGAAGTAACTTAATGATAACAAAACACCTGCAGTATTGTGAATATTAACAGCTAGGTCAAAACGAATAATCAGATCATAATCAGGATTTGAATATTGAAGACTTAATCCTGTAAAAATTAATGTTAAGCATAATAAGGCGTTTAATCCGTGCCAAACCCGAATCCATTGTGGATATAAATATATTTTTTCTGACATACTATCTGGATTTAAAAATGA
>JBFFMB010000301.1:0-3277 GCA_041554455.1 Bacteroidales bacterium | reverse complement strand
CTTATCTCTACATAAATTAGTAACGGATGGACGTATTCACCCTGCTCGCATCGAAGAAGTGGTTGCCAAAACAACCAAGCAGATCGAACAAGAAATTATCGAAATTGGAAAAAGAACGACCATCGATTTAGGTATTCACAATATGCATCCTGAGCTGATTCGTATGGTGGGTCGGATGAAATATCGTTCTTCTTATGGACAAAATCTTTTACAACACAGCCGTGAGGTAGCAAACCTTTGTGCTACGATGGCTGCAGAATTAGGATTGAATCCAAAGATTGCTAAACGTGCTGGATTATTGCATGATATTGGAAAAGTTCCTGATAATGAGCCAGAACTTCCACATGCTATTCATGGTATGAAATTGGCTGAAAAGTACAAGGAGAAAAAAGAAGTCAGCAATGCTATTGGTGCTCACCACGATGAGGTCGAAATGATTTCACTGATTGCCCCTATTGTGCAGGTGTGTGATGCTATTTCAGGTGCTCGTCCAGGTGCTCGTCGCGAAGTAGTTGAAGCGTATATTCAACGATTGAATAAATTGGAAGAATTAGCTCTAAGTTATCAGGGCGTTGTTAAAACCTACGCTATTCAGGCTGGTCGTGAATTACGTGTAATTGTGGGTGCTGATAAAGTGACAGATGCTGAAGCTGATCAGATTTCGATGGATCTTTCACGCAAAATTCAGGATGAAATGACTTATCCCGGGCAAATTAAAATCACGGTTATTCGTGAAACGCGAGCCGTTAGTTTTGAAAAATAAAATAATTGAAAAAGGAGACCAACGGTCTCCTTTTTTTTATGCTGAATTTCTTTTCAGTATCTCTTATTTTAAATGTTTAGATTATGGGAAAAATAGAATTACGAGGCATCTAATGCTTTTATTTGCTCTTCTTTTTAACAGGAGGCAAAGTCATTTTATAAGCATGTTTGGCCTTTCCAGTTGAGATGTCTTTTAATTTATTCTTTAGTAAGACCTTTTTTAGGTTACTAACCCTGTCTACAAAAAGAATCCCTTCCAAATGATCGTATTCATGTTGAAATATTCGAGCAATCATTCCATCATACTCTTCTTCAAACGTATTGAAGTTTTCGTCTTGATAACGAATTTTAATAGTGGGTTTGCGGGTTACAAATTCTGCGATGCCAGGTAAACTTAACCAAGCTTCATTAAATTCCCATTCTTCTCCGCTTTCTTCAATGATCTCTGGATTAATAAAAACCTTTTTGAATCCTTTGGCTTCAGGATACTCCTCTTCGTAGGGAGTGGCATCAATAACCAAGAGACGAATAGATAAATTTACCTGTGGAGCGGCTAATCCAATGCCAACAGCCTCTTCCATTGACTCAAACATATTGGTAATAATTTCCTTTAAATTTGGATAATCAGGTTCAATTTCTTTGGCACGTTTTTTAAGTATAGGGTGTCCGTATGCTACTATTGGGTATATCATAATTTTCTATATTGTTCCTGATCTTGAATGCATATACGACTGTAATAAAATGGTTGCACTTACGCTGTCGATGAGGGCTTTATTTTTACGGGCTTTTTTGTTTATGCCCGATTCTAAAATGGCTTGTGAAGCCATCTTGGATGTAAAACGTTCATCAAAATGTTCAATCTGCATTTCAGGAAATTCCTTTTTAAATTTTCGTACAAAGGGGTCAATAAATTTTACTGATTCCGATCGTTCATTATTCATTTGTCGTGGTTCGCCAATAACTACGCATTCCACGTTTTCCTTTTTAAAATAATCAGATAGAAACGGAAAAATATCTTTGGAGTGAATGGTGGACAGCGAATTGGCAATCATTTGGAGCTCGTCAGTAACGGCGAGTCCCACCCTTTTTTGCCCATAATCAATAGCCATTATTCGTCCCATAATATTTATTCTTGCGATAGATCTGATTTTTTCAGAGTACAAAATTACGAAGAAGTATTTTAATCTGTCTGTTTTTTGTCTAATTTTGAATAAACATTAAGTATATGGGTGAACAATTACGGAATATTATTGATAATGCATGGGAAAATCAAGAACTGCTGAGAGATTCACAAACTCAGAAAGCAATTCGTGACGTAATTGATTTGCTCGATAAAGGGCTGATCCGAGTAAGCGAACCTTTGCTTAACGATCAAGAGGAGATTGTTCAGTGGCAATTAAATGAATGGATTAAGAAAGCGGTTCTGCTATATTTTCCGATTCAAGGGATGAAAAAAATTGAAATGGGTCCTCTGGAGTTTCATGATAAAATTGATCTTAAAAAAGATTATGATAAATTGGGTGTTCGGGTCGTTCCTCATGCCGTAGCTCGATATGGTGCTTATCTGGCCAAAGGAGTCATCCTGATGCCTTCTTATGTTAATATTGGAGCCTATGTTGATTCAGGAAGTATGGTGGATACTTGGGCAACGGTTGGCTCTTGTGCCCAAATTGGCAAAAATGTTCACTTAAGTGGGGGTGTTGGTATTGGTGGCGTTTTAGAACCTGTGCAGGCTTCGCCGGTGATTATTGAAGATGGCTGTTTCATTGGCTCTCGTTGCATCGTTGTTGAAGGTGTTCATATTAAAAAACAAGCTGTTCTTGGAGCGAATGTAGTGATTACTAATTCTACAAAAATTATAGATGTAACAGGATCAAAACCTGTTGAGATGAAAGGTGTCATTCCTGAATACTCAGTTGTCATACCTGGATCTTATCCCAAAAAATTTCCGGCAGGTGAATACAATGTACCATGTGCTATGATTATTGGACAGAGAAAACCATCAACAAATTTGAAGACATCTTTGAACGATGCTCTTCGCGAATATAATATTGCAATATAGATTTTAGAGAGAGAAGTAAAATAATAAAACTAAATTATACCTAGACAGGCTAAATTGATGAAAGAAGTTGTAAAAGAAACTATTAAGTATTTAAAAGAAGGCAAAACAATTTTGTATCCTACAGATACTATTTGGGGCATTGGTTGTGATGCGACGAATGCTAAGGCGGTAGAAAAAGTTTATAAACTTAAACAACGTGTTGAAAGCAAAAGTCTAATCATTTTATTGGATTCAGTAGATGTTCTCCATAATTATATGAAAGAAGTTCCTTATGTTGCCTATGATTTGATTGAAAGCATGGACACTCCCTTAACCATTATTTATCCTGATGCGATTGGTCTTGCTAAAAATGTTATCGCAAGTGATGGGAGTATTGCCATTCGTATTGTAAAAGATGACTTTTGTAAAGAACTGATTAGGCAATTTGGAAAACCTATTGTTTCAACTTCTGCT
>JBFFMB010000300.1:0-3281 GCA_041554455.1 Bacteroidales bacterium | reverse complement strand
TTCTTTCGTATCTATAATGTCCCCAATTAAATCAATAAGTTCTTGAACATTATATCCTTTACGTAAAGTGCCTGTATACCCAATAAGCATAATATCACGACGTACCTGTACTGGTGTTATATGTTGAATCTTCGCAATTTCGTGGGAGAAAATATGGGTCTTCCCTTTAGCTGCACAAATCAGTAAAGCTCTGCGATACTGACTTAATCGTTCAATAGTCTTATGAGGTAAATGTTTCATGCGTAAATTAATTAAACCGCGGATATATTTTTATCCGCAAGCAAATTTAATTTTTGGTTGTTTAAAATGCAAGAAAAATTGTTAATTCTTTAACAAAGGATGATTATATTTTGTTAAAAGAGAATTTAATGTAGCATTATATTTCTGATTGTTTGAAAAACAAAAAGACTATATTTTGGGTAATTGTTCTCGAAGCCATTGATACCAGGCTTCCATACCTTCACCACTTTTAACCGATAATTCAAAAAAAGTTAAATGGTGATTTACCTTTAAAGCATATTCTTTTGTTTTTTCTACATCAAAATCTAAATACGGTAAAAGATCAAGTTTATTAATTATACAGATATCTGATGATGCAAACATATTGGGGTATTTAATCGGCTTATCTTCACCTTCGGTAGTGCTGATAATGACAACCCGTTTTGATTCTCCTAAGTCAAACATTGAAGGGCATACAAGGTTGCCAACATTTTCAATGATAAGTAAACTATCGTTTTTTACTTCAAGCTTTTTTACAGCCTTATTTATCATGTCGGCATCTAAATGACAACCACTGCCTGTATTTACTTGGACTACTGGAGCACCTGCAGCCTCTATGCGATCTGCATCGTTCATTGTTTGTTGATCTCCTTCAATGATATAAAAAGGCAATTCTTTACCCATTTCTTTAATCGTACGTTCAAGCAAACTTGTTTTTCCTGAGCCAGGTGAGCTGACAAGATTTAAAGCAGTGATGTTTTTTGCTTCAAAAAAACCTCTGTTTCGTTCAGCCAACAGATCATTTTTTTGTAGGACATTTACTTCTAGCTCTATTTCATTTTTATGCTTATGGTCATGAGTATGATTATGGTGGTCGTGAGCATGACCAGGTTGCTCATGATTATGATCTTGTTCAGACTGATGTTCGTGAGAATGAGAGTGATTGTGAGTATGTTCATGATCTCCATGCTGATGATCATGAGTATGATGATGTTCGTGGGCTTCGCCGGGTTTTCTTATACTAACCGAGTCATCGCCACATCCGCAAGTTCCGCACATAATTTCTTATTTTAATATTGACAAAAATACGAATTTTTATTCGAGAATTATTTTTTTAATCTTTAGTTCTTTTCCTTTAATAATATCCGTTTCAAAGCTTCCGCATTTTGGACAAACCGCAAAGAAATCATCTACATCGAAATGATTATCGCATTTACTGCATGTGGCTTCTGCTTTTGTTTCTATAAATTTAAATTTTGCTTTACATAGCTTAGTGTTCTTAACGGCCTCTTCCAATGCAAAGACTAAAGCCTCAATGACAACCCCAGACATACTCCCAATTTCAATTTCAATTTCTGTAATTGAAGTAGATTTGGCCTTTATGGCTTCCTCATTTACAATGTCTAAGATGTTGACAGCTATTGATAATTCGTGCATAAAGCATGGGTTTTTTCGATTGAAATGCAAATGTAGTTAATCTTTAAACAATGATAATATATTAACAACAAATATATGTCCTTAAATATGATATATATTATATATATGTTCTTTACATTCGTTATTTAATTTCGTATATTGTGATAAAGAAGTTGAAAAATTATCAATTTTTATTTTTACTAAACCTAATTAAGTAAAGGAGGAATCAATGGCTAATAATGTTTCACTAAATGTAAAATGTACTCATTGTAATCACAGTTTAATGGATTATAAGAAGCTACTTAATGGTAAGCCTAGTATTAAAGTGAATGCTGAAAATGAGAAAGCTGAAAAAGGGTTTTTGTGGTTATGTTCTACTTATGGTTGTTATGAAAAGGAATGTGATATTGAATTAAAAGAAGCTTCACGATTAATGGTGTTTTGCACCTCATGTGGCGAAAAGCTAAATACTGATGTGCATTGTAAAACATGCGATGCACGGATGATCAAATTCAATATTGAAATTGGTGGTGTTGTGAGTATTTGCGATCGTATTGGATGTGAAAACCACTATGTGATGATCGATGATCTTACAAATACCTTGCGTAAATTCCATCGTGAATATGGCGTATGATTGAATAATACTGGTGGTTAACTGTTGCCGCCCTACTCTTCTATATAACTCTATCATTAACCTGTAACGTGAGCGTTACGGGTTTTTTAAAAAATATTGAATGTTTTTCCAGGATATGAATTTAAAATTTTGGCCATTCAATTTTTGGCCATCGTAGTTAAATCCATCTTGTACTATGAGCATCCCATCTGGATAAGTCGCATTAATAGGAAAACTAGTTATTTCTATCCCATCAGTATCTTCTACGCTATCATATATCCCATCAATGATCGAAAAACTACAAATGTATTTGTCTGTTTGACCTAGTTCAAATACGGCATAAGTAAAGTTTCCTTGTATAGATGCTACCAGATAATTCTTGTTGAAACTATGGTATATGGCCAATCCTTCAATATCATAATGTATGAATTCATTATTTCCCTCCGAGCTCCCATTAAGCAAACTAAGTGAAGAATTCGAATCAGGGAGTGCACTTGTTTTATAAATGCCTTTCTTCTCTATGCCAATATATAAAGTGGAATTGAAATCATCTGCAACCATTCCTTCTGGCTGACTATTTACGTTAAACCTTCGTATGAATTTATGAGAAATTCTAATATTATTGGTAGAAATTTCGTATTGTTCAATCCTTCCTTGTTTGCTGTTTACAAATACAAAAAAACGATTGTTTAAGTCATTATACATGCATAGACCATAAATGTCATTGACCTTTGTTTTAATTTCCAAAATACATTCCGAAATTTTTAATAAATCAGGATTCATTAAAAACAGTGAGATTGTATTTGATGTACGATTACTCGCAGCGATAAGTACCTGAGGAATTCCATTGTACATAAAACCTTCTCTAAGATCAACATTGTTTAATTCACCCGCCTCAATAAATTGCAATACTTCTCCTTGTAAGTTATAGGAATACAAACCGGCTCTTTTATCCGTACCAATAATTACACTCTGTTCGGGATCGTTCTTATTAACCCAAATGGCCGGATCATCTGCAGCATCCTCCTTGGTA
>JBFFMB010000299.1:0-3291 GCA_041554455.1 Bacteroidales bacterium | reverse complement strand
TCTTCTATCGTATTGCCACTATCATCTTTTCTAACATCAACATAGGGGAGGCCTTCGCTCTCAAAATTATAAATGTTTTGGATGTCGATATAGGCATTCAAGGCCCATTTTTTGAAATACCATTTCTTGTCGATGCGTATGTCCAATCCATGGGTGATTTCATAGCGTTCTTCATTGAGTCGGTCCCAATCCAAAATCCCTTGGCGGCTAATATTCCAAATGGCTTTTTGTGCCGAAAGCTCCATATTGTATGGGGTATAGGGGGCTCCTCCTAATAATCTGAATTTTAATCCCACTTCCCAATTACGCTTAAGCTTTTTACCCGCAGCTATATTTAAAATATGTTGATTGTCCCAAGCCGAAGGAATGTATCGCCCATGCTTGTCTCTAAATTCGCTACGCACCCAAGTATAGGAAAGGATGCCATAAATACTGGAGCTTAATTTTTGTTGCATCATGAATTCAATGCCAAACGATCGGCCTTTTGAAGTGGGGCTGCTCTCTTCGTTTCCAATCACCCCAAAATCGCCCCCTAAATTGGCCAAAGAAATGCTATCGGTCACTAAAAAGGGATAATGGTCGTAGGTCTTATAAAAAGCTTCCAGACTGATAATTGCATAGTTTGTTGGATTGTAATCGAAACCAGCTACTATATGATCGGCGCGTATGTATTGGCTGCCATTTTCTTTATTGATGAGTGTGTTGTTTTGATCGCGATAACCCAAAATCGTATACGCAGGCAATTGATAAAATCGCCCGATATTAAAATTGGCATTTAAATTCTCTGTTAAAGCATAGGCCGCCGAAAATCGAGGCGATAGCTGATCAATCGGATTGCTCATCTTATTGGAGTAATCATTGAAATCGCTACGAATACCAAGTGATAAGCTGAGTCGTTCTTGCAAATAGCTTTTGCTGAATTGGGTGAAAAAGGAAAATGCATTCATCCGCAATCGTGAGTCAAAATCGATGATACTGACCACTCCATCCCGTTCTTTTTTATTATATGTTGAGTTGGTATACAAACTGTTTTCGAAGCCTACCCCAATATTCCATTTCCAGCCATTCATCCGCTTGGTGCTTTCGTATCTGAACTTATTTTCAATTTCCTGCGAATCATAATCAAGCAATAGATTGGCGGCTTGCTCAATATTATCCTGGTATTTGCTGGCTTTGTTTTTGAGATGATTGCGACTCACTACTAGGGTTTGATAACTATGTTTCGAAAAGTGTGTCCATTTGGCACCGATGGTATAATTCCATTGTGAATTCACCGGAAGAACGCCGAGTATAAAATTGTTTCGGTCGATGGTTTCGCTATCGATAACACCATCATTAGCATCGGTATTTAATTTAAAATCATCGATGGCACCCAATCCGATGAGGGTGATTTGATTTTTGGCATCAATCTTATACACTTGCTTGTATTGAAAATCGTTATAGGTTGGCAAGAAGGGTAAGCCGATGGCTTTAAATAAAACTTGCAGATAGGAACGCCTGACCGAAAAAATAAAATTGGATTTCGTGCCCATAGGCCCATTTAAACTGAGTCCAATATCACTAGACCCCAGCATAAAACTGCCACTTAATTTCTCATCATTTCCATGAATCTGTTTAAACTCCATGACCGAGCTCAGAGCATTTCCTCTATTGGCTGGAAAAGCACCCGAATAAAAATCAACACTTTGGATGAAATTTACATTGATCATTCCAACAGGTCCGCCCGACGAACCCTGAGTGGCAAAGTGGTTGATATTTGGGACCTCAATTCCATCCAAATAAAAACGATTTTCGTTGGGCGCACCCCCTCTGATAATAATATCGTTTCGAAATGAAACCGTGGAAGCCACACCCGGCAGTAGTTGAATGACTTTCGAGATATCTCTATTTCCTCCCGGACTCCGATAAATTTCACTGGCATTAATGCTACGCAAACTAAGCGGACTTTCTTCTGTTTTGCGGAATGGAGAAGCTTTAACAACAACTTCATTTAAATTAGAAGATTGTTCGGTCATAGCAATATCGATGATGGTCAAATTGGCAGAACTAACGTTTACTTCATAAATAAAGGCTTTTCTAAATCCAATAAAACTAGCTGTTAGATTGTAAATTCCTGGTTTTAAATTTTCAATGCGGAATGCCCCCTCAATATCTGATGTTGCTCCGATTTGTGTGCTATCGATGACAATGTTAGCAAAAGCAATGCTTTCATTATTGATGCTATTATAAATTCGACCCCTTATGGTTCCTGTTTGTCCGAATAGTAAACAGGCTTGAGTGATTAAGAGTAATGATAGGATGAGCGATCGTATAGTCATTGTAATAGATGTGTTTTAATTCCTCTTATTTAATTTAATTGCCAAATGCTAAAGTTTAAAATAGTGGCAAAGGCTACCCAGAGAATGTACGGAAGCATGAGGTAAGCCGATGCTTT
Source organism: Bacteroidales bacterium (assembly GCA_041554455.1). Taxonomy (GTDB): domain Bacteria; phylum Bacteroidota; class Bacteroidia; order Bacteroidales. The sequence goes on along the minus strand of JBFFMB010000299.1, from coordinate 857 downwards.
ATTCACTTTCCTGAAATATAGTGTGGTCATAATGATCATTGTTAGCAAAACCAATATTTCAGCAAATGCCAATGCCGGGTTCTGCATCCCAAAAAATAAAATAGACCATAAAGAATTTAGCGCGAGTTGGATGCCATAAAATACCAAAGCCGTTTTAGCATAAAGGCTAGTTCTGTTTCTCCATACTAAAAAAGCAGCAATACCCATCAATAGATAGAGAGTTGTCCATACAGGGCCGAATACCCATGAGGGAGGATTCCAAGTCGGTTTGGCAATGGTCAAATACCAAGATCCCACACTGGAAATTGTAAAGAATGCTCCAATCATCCCGGCTAGTTGAGCCAACACAATTGAAAGAAATAATGCCAAGGTATTTTTTGGAAATAATAGGCCTGTAGTACTTTTATATAATTGATAAGAGGCATTATATCCCCATTTCTTATTGGCTGATTTTTCTAATAAGGGAATGCCACTCACGAATAAAAGCAGTAGTATAATAAAAACAGGACTGAGTAAAGCAATGACGCTTTGTATTGGATTTAAAGCAGGTAGTATATAAAGATATACACCTATCCAAACAAAAATTTCGCCCAGATAATTGGGGTGTCGGGAGTGTTTCCATAAACCAATATCTACCCACTTGCCACTATTTATAGGATTGTTTATAAATGTTGTTTTTTGATGATCCGCAATCGTTTCAATGATCAATCCCATTAGCCAGATAAGAATTCCAAAATAAGAGAGTATACTCAATTGATCTATGTTTGAATCAAAGAAAAAAGTACTGGGGATAAGAATGATAAAAACAGTGAATCCTTGCAATAGCCAGAAACTGCCAAATTTGAGGATGCTCCCTC
>JBFFMB010000298.1:0-3292 GCA_041554455.1 Bacteroidales bacterium | reverse complement strand
CTTCCATGCTAGCAGTCTCAATATGTGAAATTTCTTTCCCAATGGTTGACCACTGATAAGGATGCGTTTTGTATACGAGTGGGCGTAAAAGCAACCAAGCGTCACCATATGGCTGATTCAGAAAAACTTGTTTAAATTCTTCAATAACTACATTCCGCTGGACATCTAAACTTTTTGGAGAAAAAGCCAAATCAAGCATGCGATCTGATTCGAGCCAAAAAGCCGTTTCAATATTTTGTTTTGGGAGAGTGATATAGTAATTCGTAAAATCATTATTCGTGAAGGCATTATTTTCGCCCCCAACTTGCTGCAAAGGAGCATCATATTTTGGAATATTTATCGAGCCCCCAAACATCAAATGTTCGAACAAATGAGCAAAACCCGTTTTATCTGGATGCTCATCTTTTGCTCCAACATCGTATAAAACATTGACGGCAACAATGGGAGTTGAACAATCCTGATGTACGATTAATCTCAACCCATTTTTTAATGTAAATTTCTCGAACCCTATCATATTATCTAGCCTTCACAATATTAATCGACAAACATAAATATCTTATCCTTAAATCGCTACTTTTATTTTAAAATAGATTCAGAATATATTTTTTACCTTTGTGAATTCAAAAATTAGTGCGCTTAACCTAAAATTAAATAGTTTATTAATAATCAATGATTTATGAAAAGAGATACTTTGGTTTTTGATCTGATTAATCAGGAAAAACAACGTCAGCTTCACGGCATCGAATTAATTGCTTCCGAAAATTTTGTGAGCGAACAGGTTTTAGAAGCCATGGGCTCAGTAATGACCAATAAATATGCTGAAGGATATCCTGGAAAAAGATATTATGGCGGTTGTGAAATTGTTGATCAAACAGAACAATTAGCTATTGATCGTGCTTGCCAACTTTATGGTGCTGAATATGCCAATGTGCAACCTCACTCGGGGGCTCAAGCAAATATGGCTGTTTTCTTAGCTTGTCTAAAAGCAGGTGATACGTTTATGGGAATGGATTTATCGCATGGCGGTCACTTATCTCATGGTTCACATGTTAACTCTTCAGGAATTTTATATAATCCTGTAGCTTATAAAGTAAGTGAAGAAACCGGAATGGTTGATTACGATAATATGGAAGAAGTAGCCATGATCGAAAAACCAAAATTGATCGTAGCTGGTGCTTCGGCTTATTCTCGTGATTGGGATTATAAACGCATGCGTGAAATTGCTGATAAAGTTGGTGCTTTATTAATGTGCGATATGGCCCATCCTGCAGGTTTAATTGCCACTGGTATTTTAAATGACCCACTTCCTCATTGTCACATTGTAACTACGACTACTCATAAAACTCTTCGTGGACCGCGTGGTGGTATGATTCTTATGGGTAAAGATTTTGAAAATCCTTGGGGACTGAAAACTCCAAAGGGTGTAGTGAAAATGATGTCTACCATTATAAACTCAGCTGTTTTTCCTGGTATCCAAGGTGGCCCATTAGAGCATGTTATTGCTGCTAAGGCGGTTGCTTTTGGTGAAGCATTGAGTGATGAGTATAAAACCTATATCAATCAAGTTATGAGAAATGCAAAGGCGATGTCTGAAGCATTTACTGCTAAAGGATATCATGTGATTTCTGGAGGTACAGATAATCATTTGATGTTGATTGATCTTCGTTCAAAATTCCCTGAAATTACTGGTAAAATTGTTGAAAATACATTGGTTAAAGCCGATATTACAGTGAATAAAAACATGGTTCCTTTTGATAGCCGTTCTCCATTCCAAACTTCGGGTTTGCGTGTGGGTACTCCAGCGATTACTACTCGCGGTTTGAAAGAAGAGCATATGGCTCCTATCGTTGATTTAATCGACGAAGTGATTAGTGATATCGAAAACCCTGAAGTTTTAGAATCTGTTAGAAAACGTGTAAATGCAATGATGGAGGGATTTCCCTTATTTGCAGGTTAATAAAATATATTCAAATAGAATAGAAAGGGCTGCACTATTTGTGGCCCTTTTTTAGTTGAATAAAAGTGTAAAACAACTTCCAGCTTTTTCGTTAGGAGTATATGTAATACTTCCTTTATGCAGTTGTATGATTTGTCGAGAAAGACTTAAACCAATTCCAGTTCCTTCATCTTTGGTTGTATAAAATGGGATAAAAATTTTATCCGCAATTTCTTTCGGAATACCAGGACCTGAATCGCAAATTCTAATAATGGGTTCTTCCTGATGATTTTTGTTGATTTCTATAATCAGATTTTTTTCTTTAGAAGAAGCCATAGCCTGTATCGCATTTTTAATCAGGTTGATCAGAACTTGTTCGATCATATTTTTATCAATGAGAGAAGAGACTGTTCCATTTGGAAATTTAGTGATGATATTTATGCTTGAGTTATCTAAATCTGTCTTTAAGAATAGTAATAATTCTTCAACTAATTCTATCAAGTTTATTTTTTCAAAACTGGGTTTTGGAATGCGCGTTAATTTCCGATAATTCTCTACAAATTCGAGCAAACCTTTTGAACGGCGGTTGACGGTTGAAAATGCATTTCTAATTTTTTCTAACTGAGTTTGTGTTAAATCAGTAATATTTTTGGCATTCTTCTGTTCATCTTCTAGCAACATTAAACCCGTTTCGGTCATGGATGAAATAGGGGTTACCGAATTCAATATTTCGTGTCCCAAAGTGCGAATCAATTGATGCCAAGCTTCCATTTCTTTAAGCTCGATCTGGTGGCGGATATCTTGAAAACTTACCAGTTTAAGTCTTTTCTTATCAATAATTAGATTGCTGATTTGTACTGCGAAACTGTGGTTTGAAGTTTCAATCACCTCAGAAAGTTCAGTGTTGCAACTTGTAATTTTATGATAGAGTGGTGCTTGAGAATCTTTGATCTGATCTAATTTATGAAAGTTTGCCAGATCAAGTAATTGTAGAGCCGTTGGGTTTACAATTTCAATTTTATTATTCTCAGAAACGCTAATTACTCCAACTTTCACATTCTTCATTAATTCCTGAAGTAAAATAAATTGAGCCTCATTTTCACTTTTTTTCTTTTCAATAATCTCGAGCATATTATTAAATAAGGAAGTAAACGAAGAAAGCTCTTTTGGAAGTTTTCCTGTAAACCGAACGCTTCTGTCTTCTTGTTCAAGGGTGCTCAAAAAATTTTCGATAGCATTAAAAAATCGGTGTTGCCGTTTAATGATTTCATATATCTGTAAACAAAGTATGCTTAATAAGATGATAATGCTAAATAGTCGGTTTGGATTACTAATTACAGAAGATAGTAACATCAG
>JBFFMB010000297.1:0-3293 GCA_041554455.1 Bacteroidales bacterium | reverse complement strand
TCACGTAAAGAAGGGATCACGATTGGAACGGTATTCAATCGATAAAATAAATCTTGACGGAATTTACCGGAAGCGATGGCTTCAGGGATATTTACATTGGTGGCAGCCACCACCCTTACATCGGTTTTAATGACTTTGGATGAACCCACTTTAAAAAATTCACCCGTTTCCAAAACGCGTAATAAACGTACTTGGGTTGATAGAGGAAGTTCGGCGACTTCATCCAAGAAAATTGTCCCACTATTCGATGCTTCAAAATAACCTTTCCGAGACTCATGTGCACCCGTAAACGAACCTTTTTCATGACCAAATAATTCCGAATCGATGGTTCCTTCATGGATGGCTCCGCAGTTAACAGCAATATAAGGCCCATGTTTACGAGCACTTAATTGATGTATAATTTGTGGAAATACTTCTTTACCCGTACCACTTTCACCCGAAATCAGCACCGTAATATCTGTAGGTGCTACCTGACTTGCAATGTCTATGGCGCGATTTAATAAAGGGGAATTCCCAATAATTCCGAAACGTTGTTTTATAGATTGAACTTCCATTATATAATAAGCATTCTGCTCAAATTCTGATTCTTAAAGCTAAGATAATTAAAGATACAAAGTTAGCAAAAAAATTCTCGCCATCGAATTGTATAGTAACTACTTAATTAAGCTTTATACCCATTCAATAAAGGCCGATTTCCTTCACTACTTTCTGATGATAGCATTAAATTCCCGTTCGAACGACTGCATTAATTTATTCATCACCTTGTCAACCACCTTATCGGTAAGTGTTTGATAATGATCCTGAAGAATAAAACTTAGGGCATAGGATTTTTTACCTGCTTCAATTTTATCGCCTTCGTAAATATCAAATAAACTCACAGACTTTAACAGTTTTCGTTCAGTATTATAGGCCGCTTTTTCTAATTCTGCAAAACTTACGTTTTGATCGAGTAACATGGCAAGATCACGTTTAACCTCCGGATATTTTGGAATTTCTTTGTACTGAATTTTGGTCTTCCCAAGCATTTTCACTACCTGATCCCAATTAAAATCAGCATAAAAAACAGCTTGCTTGATATCAAAATCTTTTAGCGTTTTTTTAGATAAAGCACCAAATTCAACCAACAGATTATTGTTGGCAAAGATGGATTGTCCAAAACTGAAATCAGCAGAAACGTCATTCTTGGTTTCTAATTGATTGGTGTTAATACCTAGTCGCTTGACGATGTTTAAAACAAACAACTTTAGACTATAAAAATCTGATTTTTGTAAGTCCTTATACCAATTCTCACCGAGGGTATTTCCTGTAATAAAAACAGATAAATGCTTGCTCTCATTGTATTTTGCCAATGGATACTCTGGATTGTTCTTGGCCGGATTTTGCTGATATGCAAACCCAAATTCATACATTTTCAAATCAGTGTTCTTTCGATTTTGATTGTAAGCAATCGACTCTAAGCCTCCAAAAAGCAATGTTTGACGCATTACATCCAAATCCTGGCTGATGGGATTTAGCATTTTTACATTGTGTATTGAATCGTAAACTTTGCTTTGATCAGTATATTTTGAATTGGTCAACGAATTGTTCATGATCTCATTAAATCCATTGGATGACAAATAATCAGCAATCAGGTTTTGTACTTTTTCTTTATCAGGTTCTTGAGTATACGAAATGGCCGATTTTAAGCTGTGTCCAATTTCAATATTGTTGTAACCATAAACGCGTAGAATTTCCTCAATCACATCTGCTTCGCGGGTAACATCTACTTTGTATGTAGGGATCAATAACAATAATCCGTTTTCTTTTTCTTCCAGAATTTGGATATCTAGATTTGTTAGAATATTTTTAATCTGCGTACGATCAATGACTTTGCCAATCAAACGATCCACGTTTTTATAATCGATTTCGATCTCCCAAGGCTTTATTTCAGTAGGATAAACATCGACAATCTCGCTTGAGATTTCACCGCCAGCCAATTCTTTGAATAAAAGAGCCGCACGTTTTAGAGCATAAACAGTCATGTTTGGATCGGCACCTCTCTCGAAACGGAAAGAAGCATCGGTTTGTAAATTGTGAAGTTTAGCTGTTTTACGAATGGTTGCCGGATCAAAATAAGCACTCTCAAGAAAAATATTTTTAGTGTCATTCTTAACGCCCGAATCGATTCCGCCGTACACACCAGCCATACACATGCCATCTTCTACATTGCAGATCATTAAATCGTTTTCCGACAACTTACGTTCTTCTTCATCCAATGTAATGAATGGTGTATCCTTCGCTAATTTTTTGATAACAACTTTTTGGCCTTTTACTTTATCCGCATTAAAAGCATGCAAAGGATGACCTGTTTCATGCAATACAAAATTGGTGATATCCACAATATTGCTGATGGGTTTTAACCCTAAAGATCGAAGATTATTTTTTAGCCATTCTGGCGATTCTTTAACCTCAATCTCTGAAATGGTCAATCCAGAATAACGAGGACAAGACTGCTCATCTTCAATCACTATATCAATGTGACGGCTTGTATTATCTACTTTAAAACCCTCTACGGATGGAAGTTTAAGACTTAGATTTTTCTCCGGATGCAGATGATTGATGACGGCCACCAAATCGCGGGCAACGCCTATGTGAGAAGTTGCATCAGCACGGTTAGGGGTTAATCCGATTTCAAATACATAATCGTCCTCAACCTTAAAATATTCTTTGGCAGGAGATCCTATTTTTGCTTCAGGATCTAGCACCATGATTCCATCATGATCGGTTCCCAAACCCAATTCATCTTCGGCACATATCATCCCCTCGGATAATTCGCCCCTGATTTTTGATTTCTTAATCTTGAAAGAATCATCCCCCATATACAAAGTGGCACCAATGGTAGCAACCGCTACTTTTTGTCCAGCTTCAACATTATTGGCTCCGCAAACAATATGGAGTAAATCATCCGCTCCAACATCAACGGTAGTACAACTCAAACGATCGGCATCGGGATGTTGTATTTTACTTTTCACTTCACCAATGACAATTCCTTCCAAACCCCCTTTGATCGATTGAACTTTTTCCATTCCTTCAACCTCTAGTCCACAATCGGTAAGCATTACAGAAACCACTTCTGGATCAAAGTCAAGATCAATATAGTTTTTTAACCAGGTATAAGAAATTTTCATCAGTCTATTATTTTGCGTTTTAACTTTGCAAAAGTAGTGATTTTTCGTGTTTTATTAAGGAAGTAGAAGATTTTTGATTTTGCACTGAAAAATTATCTAAAAATTAAATTTTACAGATAAAAATAT
>JBFFMB010000296.1:0-3297 GCA_041554455.1 Bacteroidales bacterium | reverse complement strand
TATCCGAACCCTCCTTTTCTACACTATTATGAAGTATGCCATTGAAATCCAAATACTTCAATTTCATAGCCGCTTCTTTTTTAGCTTTGATTTCTTCATCTGTACTAGCCTTTACAATCACATAAGAAGGGACTTTTCGTTTTTCCCAACGCCCGTGTAATCCAAAGAAATTATCCAGATCGTTGATTAGTTTTTTATTGGCTCCAAATTTCCCCGCCTCCAAAGGGATGACTGATTCGTAAGTCACTTCATTCTTTACATTCCAATCATTTCTATCACCATACATTGGTTTATAATCATATTTCGAAGGATCTTTAACCTCCATTATTACCCTACTACTATGCAATACGGGAAGGTCTTTTTTTATAGCTCTCCAGGCATTCATATACATATTTAATATTGTACGATTTGCAATATGATATCGGAGTGTTTTCTTAACTGAATCCACCACATAACGTTTGCCAACAGCATCTATTCCTTTAATATGTCCTCTGATAGCCGAGTATTTGATGATTTCATTTTCATTCATCCCTTGATTCAATTGAACTCTAAAGAAATCTTTGTCGAAATCAAATGCTAAGAGATCGTTTTTAACGGGAAGATTTGCTTCTTCGCCATTTAAAATACGCTGAATATTATCGGCTGTAACCTGATGTGCATCTGTTAGCGCAACGACTTTCCCTTTATAAATCCAAGCCATATGTGATATAATCGTATACCTAAAGTATTTTCTCAAGATATCATCCTCAACAACCCAGGGAATCTGGAGTTTGCCGTATATCATATCTTTTCTGTCTAAGAAACGTTTTACAAAATCCTCTTTCTGAGGAGTGACAACGAATATTTTTATCTTATCCCCAAAAATTGTTTGTAAACTATCCTTGTCTGGTAGAGCCTGCAAACAACCAATACATCCTGTATCCATAAAATCAAGAATTAATAGTTGATTCTTGAAATCAGCGGTTTTGGCTTTTCTACGATCGCTGTTTAAAATATTTTTTATTTTAATATTTGGGAGCATTTCCCCAATACTAAGATTTTTAGGCTCTTTTGATTTCTGAGCATTCAATGTTAGTCCCATCATTAGGATGAGTAAAACGAATAATTGATTTTTTTTTATCATAATATTTTTTATTAAACTGTTTTATAAACTAGATTCTATCTAAAAATTGGCTTTTGTTTTTATCAATTTATTCAGGATCCATGTTTACCTCGATAATATTATTTTTGAATATCTTTTTAGCAAATTTTTGAACCATTTTAGGCGTTACTGAGTTTACAAATTCTTCGTAGTTAGTATATGGATCAACTCCATACTGAAATAAAGTAGCGGCTCCCTGAAACCAGTAACTTGCATTTTTTTCACCTGTCCTTTCTTTAAAAATTTTCAGTAAGTATTCTCTCACCTTATCCACGCTTGCTTGAGAAGGCGCTCCTTTTTTAATTTTTTTAATTTCTTCATATACAATCTCAATAAGTATATCCTTTTGTATTGGATCAGGATCGGTATTGAAACTAATTGTAAAAGTGTAGGATGGCTGTGGAAATGGATTAATTCCATAGCTTACACTAACCCCATAGGTTGCTCCAATTTCTTCACGAATTTTATTGAGATAAATATCTTTTAGAATTCCTTTTAAAAACTCTCCTTGTATGCGGGTTTCATCTGTATCAGGGATATGCATTCCTGTGTATCGGATGCTAATCATAGATTTTGGTGTTTCCATGGCTTCTTTAAATCGGGTTTTTATATGACCCTTGGGAGGATGTATTTTGTGATCAATCATCTTTTCGTTAGTATAGGTGGATGAAAGACTTCCCAAATAAGTTTCAATTAGGGGTTTCACTTGTTCAATATCAATATTTCCTGTGATAAAGAATGTGAAATCACTGGCATCCTTAAAACGATTTTTTACTAAGTCGAATCCTTTATTATAATCCGCCTTTTCTAATAATTCACTGTCTAGAATTGATTTTGTTCGTGGGTGATAATTGTAATTTAAGGCTTTTAGTGTATCCTGAAAAACGTATCCCGGTTCTGATAATCGATTATCAATCCATTCAAAAGTTGAGGTCTTATAATTATCGTAAACTTGCAAATCCTTCCGTGGATCGTTTAATTTTAAGTAGACCAATTGAAAAAAGCTTTCAATATCATTTAAGGAAGAGCTGCCTCCTATACTTTCATAATTATCTGTTACTGATAATGAAACAAATGCATCTTTCCCAGACAAAACTTTTCCAAGTTCCGATGTATTAAACTGTGCAACGCCTGTTCTGTTATGTATTTTTGCAGCATATTTTGCAGATATTAAATCGTTTAAATTATCAATTTGTGAAAACCCACCCGGGCTATATCCATAAAGATGAATTATGTCTTCTTCATAATCGGTATCTTTAAACCAGACTTTTAAACCATTTGATAAGATCCATTCAGTATAACCAAAGGGTTTTGGGTTTGTTGTTACAATTTCTCCAGGTTTTGGAATGTTTTTTAAGAGCGCTTGATTATTTACTTTGTAATTATAAGGCTTTAGTTTCATTTCTTTTACCGTAGTCCATAGTGAAGAAATTTCATTGGGTTCAGGTAGTTTTTCACCCTCATTATTTACAGCCATAATGACAAATACCATATTTGTGTCACTAATGTATTGAGCAGCCCATTGATTAATTGTATGCAAGCTCATATTGTTAATAATCTTGCATTTAGTATCATATTCCCATTCAATTTCGGGTATTGGGAACTGATTAATAAAATGACTCATCAGGTCATTCCCATAATCTCCATTGGATTTGTTTTTACGATCATTATATCTTTTCTTTATTGAAAGCAATATATTTTTTTTAGCTCTTTCAAATTCACCTTCATTGAACCCAAAACGTTTCATCCGTTCATTCTCGATTAGCATTGCCTTAGTTGCATTTATAATATCATTATTCGTTGGATAAGCACTTATTGACCATGCTTCTTTCGTAGTGCTTACATAAAATTTATCCATTTTTGTATAAGCTGATTTAAAAGGATTATCTGTTGTTTTTGAAATTTCAACCAAGCGGTTATTCATCATATAGGAGATCATATTCTGAATGATGCCTGATTCATACTTTTTTAAGCTCATGCTTAAGGAATCAACTAAAGGATCTCTTTTCCAATAAATATTTATAAATGTTTCAGTTGATTCAGGATCTGAACTGATTGCAACTATGGGTTGAGTATTGTCAGGAATTTTGAAATATTCGCGTTTTGCTGGATTATTGGGAGCTGGAATATCAACAAAAACTTCTTTAATTTTTTTT
>JBFFMB010000295.1:0-3307 GCA_041554455.1 Bacteroidales bacterium | reverse complement strand
TTCCTGGTTGTAATTTCATACTTTTCAATTTTATCAACGATTTCGCGAGTATTAGCTAATGCCTCGGGATAGTCGGCAAACAACTCGGCCATTTCACCCGGTGTTTTCAAATACTCTTGTCCCGTATAATGCATGCCCGATACATCATCCAAATCTTTACCCGTATTCAAACAAATCAAGATATGATGAGCTTCGTAATCTTCTTTGTTAACAAAGTGCACATCGTTGGTAGCAATCACTTTGCGATTATATTTTTTTGCTAAGCGAACTAGACTTTCATTGACTGATTTCTGCTCTGGATGACCGTGATCTTGCAATTCCAAATAATAATCATCCCCGAAAATATCAATGTGTTCTTGCAAAACTTTTTCGGCCTCTTCCTCCCCTTTTTTATGAATAGCTTTGGGCAATTCACCACCCAAACATGCCGAAGAAGCAATCAAGCCTTTGGAATATTTGCGTAAAGTTTCCTTATCAACCCTTGGAGTATAGTAAAAGCCATCAATATATCCGGTAGATACAATTTTTGAGAGATTTTTATAGCCCTCCAAATTTTTGGCAAGCAATATTAAATGATAAGCACTCCTAGATCCCTTGCCTTGTTTATCAAAACGACTATCTTCAGCTAAATACACTTCACAACCAATAATCGGTTTAATACCGGCTTTCTTGGCTTCAAAGAAAAATTTCAACACCCCAAACATATTTCCATGATCGGTAATGGCAAGGGCATCCATTCCATGCTCTTTGACCTTAGCCATTAATCCGGTAATCTTAGCCGCCCCGTCGAGTATAGAGTATTGTGTATGTACGTGTAAATGAGTGAAATCAGGCATATCTATCTAACAGTCTTATCATTATTATTAACCTTGCATTTTGAATTGTAAAAATACTATAATTGCAGCTACAATATGGCAGTGTTGATAAATTATGAAAACAATCTAATGCTCAAATTTCGATTGTCTTTGAAATCAAAAGATGTATTTTTGCAAAAAATATAATGATGAGTCGAAAATTAATCCTAGATATATACGAAGCTTTTGCTGATCAATTTACTATTGGATATAAAAAACCCATTGATGAAGAAAATTTACAAATACTTATCAAATCACTCAATACCATTGATCCATTAATTGAAGAATTAATTTCAGAATATGAAATAGACATTCAGTCTCTTTCCTATATGGAAAAAGAAATGGAAATGCGTATCAAGTTTCCGGAAATTTGGAAAATACAAATTCAAGAAGCCAAGAATAGCCTGGCATCTACAAAATCTCAACTCATAGAATTAGGAAGAAAACACAAGCTAGATATCGCTCAAATATTTAAGATTCATGAAGACAAAAAGTTAAGTCTGGATGATTTTTCAACAATCATATAAACTTATTTCAATTTAGCTTTTTATTTTCATAAAATAATCGGATATTTGCACCCGTTTAAAAAAATCATTTATTTATTTATTAATTAGACAATTATGCCAGCAAAAATCAGATTAACACGTCATGGTAAAAAAGGAAAACCTTTTTATCATATCGTTGTTGCGGATGGTCGTGCACCTCGGGATGGTAGATTTATTGAGAAGATTGGCACTTACAATCCTATTACAAAGCCAGCTGACATCATTTTAGATGTTGACAAAGCTCTGGATTGGTTGAATAAAGGCGCGCAACCTACAGACACCGTGAGAGCAATTTTATCGTTTAAAGGTGTTCTGTACAAAAACCACTTATTAAAAGGGGTTCAAAAAGGTGCCTTAACAGAAGAACAAGCTGAAATTAAATTCCAAGCTTGGCTAAAAGAAAAAGAAGCCAAGATTGCCGGAAAAATTTCGGATGATGCAAATGCAGTCAAAGCAGCCGCAAAAAGTCGCTTTGAAGCTGAAATCAAATCTAAAGAAGCTAAAGCAATAATCGTTGCTAAGAAAAAAGCTAAAGAAGCAGGAATTGAAGAAGAAGAAGTTGCTGAAGAAGCCGTTTCTACTGAAGAAACTCCTGTAGAAGAAGTTGAAGCTCCTGTGGCTGAAGAAGCTCCTGTTGTTGAAACTCCTGTTGAAGAAGTTAAAGCTGAAGAACCAAAAGTAGAAGAAGCTCCTGTTGAAGAGGCTCCTAAAGCTGAGGAAGCTCCAGTTGTTGAAGAAGTAAAAGCAGAAGAAACTCCGGTAGCTGAAGAGCCAAAGGAAGAATCTGCTGAGAAAGAAGAGAAAAAAGAGGATTAATTCTTCATACATGAAAAAAGAAAGAGGTTGTCTTTACAGATGACCTCTTTTTTTATAATCATTTTTTATAAGTTTGTACTCAGATTAGGAAAACACATATGGAACATTCAGATTATTTTTATCTAGGCTACATCAGCAAATCAATCGGCACCAAAGGTGATGTGTCTTTTCAACTAGAAACCGATCAGCCTGATGCCTATACAAAACTTTCAATGATTTTTGTTGAGATTAAAGCTAACCTCATCCCCTACCTAGTTGAGAAAATAAGTATAAAGGGAAACAAAGCTCAAGTTCATTTACAAGATATTGACAATGCTGAAAAATCTGGATTATTAGTTGGATGCAAACTACATCTACCCATGAGTTTGTTACCTAAACTAAAAGGCAATAATTTTTATTTTCATGAAGTGATCGGATTTGAAGTAGAGGACAAATCCTTTGGAGTATTAGGAAGCATTACAGAAATTAGTGATCAGGGGGCCCAAGCCATTTTTCAGATCGATCATCAAGGAACAGAAGTTTTGATTCCCATCATCGATGATTTTATAAAAAAAGTTGATCGTAAAAAGAAAACGATTTTAGTAGAAACACCCGAAGGGCTTATTGACTTATATTTGCAAGCATAGAAAAAACTAAACATCCTAAATACCTATAATTCAACGGTCATTCAATAATCAAACAATAGTCATCCGATAGACATATATTGTTTTACAAAATGAATATCCGAACATTTGCATATCAGCGCAGTAAGACATGGCTTTTAGATTCAAACAATTTAGTGTAGAAGATGATCGTTCCACGATGAAAGTTGGTACGGATGCTGTTTTATTGGGAACTTGGGCTGACACAAAGGACGCAAAAAACATCTTGGAAATAGGTACAGGTTCTGGCGTCATTTCGCTCATGCTTGCCCAACGATCAGAAGCTCAAATTGAGGCTGTAGATATTGATGAAAATTCAGTGAACCAATCCAATGAAAATTTTCAACAATCCCCATGGAATAATCGTTTGAAAGCGTTTCATTTTTCATTGAAGGATTTTATAAAAAGAAGTAAGAAAAACTATGATTTAATTGTCAGCAATCCGCCGTAT
>JBFFMB010000294.1:0-3311 GCA_041554455.1 Bacteroidales bacterium | reverse complement strand
AGTACAAACCTAATAAAATTTTGGAAGCCAACAACGACAGTATTTTAAGTTTCTGGAATCATAATTAGTTTGGACTGTAAGGCTATGTTTTTAAAATACGAGCGAATGATTTTTACTTCTTGCTTAGACTAAAAACGAAACCCAATCGTATTCCTGATTCGTACACTTTTTGATGGTGATTTTCAGGCGAAAAGGCGAGTAAGGAATGAAACTTTAAATAGGGATTTATAAAGAAGGATGCACCGCACTTAAAGTCATATTTTGCACCAATACCAAGCATTGCACCAATTCCGCTTTGGCTATCTATGGAGCTTGATGTTTTTGTGTCAATGTCAATGATCAAACCTCCATTTGCAAAGAAGTAGTTTAAGAAATTAGCCCGTATAGTTAGAGGGATATTTAGGAATGAAAATTTGGTATTGTAAGGAATGGCATCTACATCTGGGGGCAGGTTTGGATGAACTGTAATGCTTTGATTTGAATATTCTAAGCCGCTTTCAAAATCTAACCAGCTATTTAATGGTTTAACTACCGTAAGTCCAATAGTATAAAAATTGTCATCAGTATATCCTGGTCCCCCGATTAAATCTCCTCCTTGGAAAATGTCATTTTCTCCAAATGATGAGAAGGTGAATCCTATTTGAATTGGATTTTTTTGTTTTTGAACGTCTTGAGCATTTAATGTAAACGAGAGCAAGAATAAGACTAGGAATGCTAATTTTTTTAAAATCATTTTTTGCTTTTAAATAGGTTCTTGTTATCTATAAATGGTAAGTATTCAGAAATGTATCATTTGGATTATAGCCGATACCTTCGTTCATTGTGGATAAATTAAGTTTTTAATTTTATTGGTTTAAATAAAGATGCAAAATTTGGATGGATGGTTGCGTCGATAATTTTTTATTTAAAGGAGTGAAGTTTATTGCTCTATTAAACAATGGCTTATAAATTGACAAGCCTCAATTGGGGTAGAGGCTTGTTGAGTCATTGGATTGTAAATTTGATTAGATGTGCTATTAATTTTCAGCAGGCTTTTCTTCAAATACAGGAGTCTCTACTTTAATTTTTTTAGTTTCGTCGGTAGCTGTAAAAACATTATCCTTAAATAATTCGGTAATTTTTTTAAGGTTTTTGTCTGTAGATAATTTTGTTGTTGAATCAACGCTTTGTAGAATTTCCTGTATCGCATTAATAACTGCATTATTTGGAATTTGTATAAAACAATTCAAATCACAGTTCTCTTCATTTTGGAATAATTGAGTGAAAACTTGTCCTGTAATTTGGGCTTTTCCAATAACACTTAATTTGCCTGTACAAAAAATATTTCCTTCAAATGAACCACTGATCAGTAGCTCCGAACAAACAATATCGCCCACTACTTTGGAAGTTTCATCAATGATTACTTTCTCAGTCGACAATAAAGTTCCGTAAAAATTACTTTCAATTCGAAATGATTTTTTTGTTTTAATGAATCCTTCAAGAATGCTTTCTTCCGGAATTAAAATTGGGTTGTGACTTTCGTTTGGTTTCATGTATTAACGGATTAGTAAATTTGATACAATTTAGCAAAAAAATCTTTTGTATGCAAATTCAATGTTTCCTTAGTGATTAAAAAACATGACCTTAGCTTTTTTGAAATGCTTTAAATGAAATTCGGCTGCAGTAATTTTATAGAATAGTTTTTCGTTTTTAGTCTATTCGTTCTATGCTTAGAATCGTAATTGGCTTAAGCATCATCTGCCCTTCATTTTTTTGGGATTGAATTTTTAAAACGATATCCATTCCTTTGATTACTTGACCGAAAGCCGCGAAGCCTTGACCATCGGGATTTCTTTTTCCCTTGAAATCTAATTCGGGCTGATCATTGATGCAAATAAAGAAATTGCTTTGAGCTGTGTTTGCTTCGGCTCTGGCCATCGAGATCGTGCCGTGCTTATGCAAGATTCCGGTTTGATCAGTAGTTTCTATGTTGATGGGTCCAAAAAGGTTTTCTTCGTCAATATCACCGCCTTGGATCACCTCAATTGGATATTCTCGATCTGCTTCATTTTCTGTTGTGCAGGTTCTAAAAAAACTAGAGTTTTTAAATAGGTCATTGTCGACATATTGCATAAAATTTGCAACGGTGATGGGTGCCTTCTCAGGATATAGTTCGATATAAATATCACCTAGCGACGTTTTAATGATACAATTTATTTTTGCTTGGGAAAAGCTACTAACACTTAATAATGTGAGTAGACTTAGGATGATTATTTTTTTCATGTTTAAAGAAATCTTGAATCTGCCATACTTAAACAGCTAAAACATCCATTGCGGAATGATCTAGTTGATTGTGATTGTTTGTCCGTCGAACTCAATAATATCCCCAACGCGGCATTTGCGTCTACGGCGCAAATCAACTTCGCCGTTTATCTTTACCTCGCCATTGTCGATTCTGATTTTTGATTCTCCTCCGGTATCGGTCAATCCCATGAACTTAAGAAGTTTCATCAATTCAATATATTCCTGATCGTTTAGGGTAAATTCCATGTCTCAATTTTTTCTCAAAGGTAATTCTAAATAATCATCCAATGAAGATATTGAAAAAAGAAATTGACTGCCTTCTTTCAATTATAAGGAATGTATAAGTTTATATCTTTTGGAAGCAAAATGATGAATAAGCCTGTTTTCGTAGCTCAGTTCATTGTTGCAGTGTGTTAATTCAGAATTTTATTCCTAATTTGTCTTTTTGTAAAAAATATGTTGTGATAATATTTTCGTTTTCATCTAGTAATATCTTTTTCCTAATTATGTAGTCCTTGGATGAAATATATTTCCATAATTCTGGTTTGGTTATTTTTGCTTGCTCATCAAATTCAAGTTTTGCTGGAAATTCTGAACCATTTCGATTTTTAGTATGAATATAAATGGAATCATCAAAACTATCATCTTCATGTATTTCTATCCAATATTGGTATTCTTTTGAATATGATTCTAGATTGTTCTCAATTTTCTTAGCAACCAAAAATAAAGCATCGAGATGTTGTAATCTAGATTTCAGACTTCTGTTTCCGAGACCAGTATTATCAATATGAATATGGTAATAGTCAAACCATGAATCTTTGGAGTCAGAAAAATCCAAATTGTCAACGAAATCCGTATTCGATAGATTTCTATAATGCCTTTTTAAACCTCTTTTTTTTTGCATTTATTTTCAAAAATTAGTAACCTGTATTCTGTTATTTTTAATGCACTACAACTGTTTGGCTTATGGTGCATGGCGAAAACCGTGCTATTTTTTTACCGACCTAAGCGACATGCAAATGAGCCGT
>JBFFMB010000293.1:0-3330 GCA_041554455.1 Bacteroidales bacterium | reverse complement strand
TATCTGATTGCTTCCGTTTATCAGTCGGCAGCTTATTGTTATCGTTTTTCATGTCCATTGTTGAAATTCGTTTATTATTGTCCAAATATAATATTTGAATGTTCAAATCCAATTTTTTCTATTTTTTTAATTATCATTTTTTAAATTACCTCGCTACCGCACGATTAGCTTGTTTGTATTATATTATGAGGCACGGACAGCATGTCCGCGCCAGCAGGGGTGAACTATCATGTCCGCTAAGGGCTTCGTTATGCTTCGTATAAAGGACTGATTCCCAATAGGACGTCAGCCCTTTGTTTTTTTCCGTAAAATTATATGCAAATGAGCTCTTGTTTTACATCTAAAGGCTCGCTCCTCAACTTAAATCAATAAACGCTATAATCTGCCTTTTCGTTTCTCCGTTTTTTTTGTTCTTCTTCTGAGATTTTATGCTTTTCCATAAGCTTTGAGTAAGCTGTTATATGTCTTTGGAGCATTGTGTCAATATGCTTGGCCGTTTCAGATTCTGGCGAGCTATTACAGGCATCATTCAGTTTGTTATGCACTGCATAGAATGAACAATAATTTAAAGTGCCTATTTTAAGATGACGACTGTTGCAATCCTCACAATTTCCATGGTTGGGGCAATCTATATTAGGGCAAGGGCAAATGTGGTTTTTCACGATTAAGAATATCTAATTTTAAGAGATGTAAATTTAGTGAAATCCTATTTCAAATTACAGTAAAACTCTTCTGTTTTTTAATTTTATTTAGCCTTTTTTTTCTCATTATATTCGAGAGTTATTAAATCTGGACTCTCTTGTTTTAATGCCCTACAAGGGTTTGGATATAGGATTTTCCACTAAACCACAGGATACAACCGACCCAGCGAGCTCAGCGAAGCTAATCCTACGGCAGCGGGGATTCTTTGTTTTATGTTATAAGGCACGGACATATTGTCCGTGCCAGTAGTGACCTTTATTAAGGCTCTTAATTTATTCTCTCCAATGCTCTGGTTTATTCAACTCATTAGAACAAATAACATTTCCTCTACCAATTACAAATCCCTCAGGATTTAAGGATTGAACCATCCATGCATTAGCCAATTCATCTGGAATTGGATGTGGTGCGGTAAATCCAAGTTTCTTTGCATCAGGAATAAATCCAAACTTTGGATAATAATCCATATGACCTAATACAAAAACCATTTCAGATCCCATTTCTTTTAACCTTTTCAGACCTTCATTAATTAACAATCCTCCAACTCCTTGCTTTTGGTACTCCGGTATAATTGCTAAAGGGGCTAGAATATGGATTAATGGCTGTGTTGTATTCATTTCATCCATATACACTCTGGTAAATAAAATGTGCCCAATAGCCTCCTTATTATGAAATGCCAGCAAGGAAAGAATGGGCTCGGCAGTTTGGTCATTTAACAAATCAGCCGTTAATTGGGCCTCTTTTAGCATACCAAATGCTCGTTCTTCAACTAGCATAATGTTATTAAAATCGGCAGTATTAGTTTCTTTAATTTGAATATTTAATTTTGTCATGATTATATATATTTTTTTAAGCAAGCCTTAACATGCTTCGTAAATTATGGTCTTACATCAAATAACTGAATTTTCGAGATCATTCAGATACTTCTGTAAAAATTCAATTCCGCTATTATTTTTAGCAAAAAAATTTAATAAAATAATGGTAGTACGAATCAATCACAATCACATCAATGTAATTTGATTAATACTTCGACTGAAGTGTTCGACAGGTGTAATATATTTGCCCGTATAAAAGGCGATAATTTACATATTAGACAGCCTGCCTATTATGCCGAAATCTTATATGTATTGAAAGATGTTTTAATCATAAGCCGCAAAATTAATCTTTTTTGGCAAATTATAAAAAAATTATAATTTCTTGATTCATTATTATGTAGCCTATGGCTTTGACTATGTCATGGGCTAAGTAGTTAGCCTTTTGCACTTAGGATATTCATACCACAGGATTCAATTGTGTGGCAGTGGGAAATATGGTAAATTAGATTACGGAAGTAAAAAGTTCGGAATCTCGTGAAATCTTGTCTGGAATTTGCTTAGTAGCGTTTTATTATTTTCATTAATTGACATAGGTGTTATAACAATATAAGCTTGCTGCAGATATATATCATCATACAGATTAGTATTATCAATAACATTGCCACTAGACGTCAAGGCCCATACTGTAGTATTTTCAGGAGAATGAGGATTTTCGCCCCAAATTTTAGTGAAAGAAAAAGATTCCGCTTTGTCATAAGAAACTCTCCTACCCACTATTCTTATCCCTTTAATTTCATCAAGAGGTATTTTAGGGAAACCTATAGTAACATAGCTGTTTTTCTCCATCTCATCGAGTATTCCCGAGGAAATAAACTGCGTAATCCATTTTGGTATTAGCCTAAAAGATCTTTCATCTTTTTCGTAAAAGCCAGATAAGGCAATAGAGTTCACACCCAAAAAAGCAGCCATTCTAGCAGCACCAATAGTCCCTGACCCAAACCAATCGGGTCCTATATTTGGGCCTCCATTAATGCCAGACAATACCAGATCAGGCCTATTATCAGGAAATAATCCATTGAGCCCTAATAATACACAATCACTCGGATTTCCGGGGATAATATAGGCCGCAATATTTTTTTCTGTATCGTAATATTTACAACTAACTTCTAATGTCGACTGATGTTTTCCAAAAGTCGTATGATTTGAAGTACCTGACCTATCAAAAGCTGACACAACAATAGAAACACGATCAGCCACCTCTATTACACTTTCAGCAAGGGCTAATAATCGATTTGCATCCTCAATCCCATCATCGTTGGTGATTAAAATATGTTTAAATTTTACAAAATCCTGAGCTTGTACAAATTGGATGCTCGCTATTATTGCTAAAGCTAATATGAACTTTTTCATGATTATGCTATTTTATCAATTGGACGCTGTGAATTACAATCTGGTTACATAACAGTAGATGAAGAAGATAAGCGGATTATTCAAGAACTATTGAATTGTAGGTATATTTCCCAATTACCTTTAAGGCAAAAAACGCTCCCAATTTTCATCAGGAGCGTAATGGTGTTATTTATTTTTTTCTAAAGTCTAAGATCTAGCTTCCAATGTCTTATTCATACCTAAGAGCATCAATCGGATTGCTCCTCCCCGCTTTAATGGCTTGATAAGAAATGGTTAAGAAAGCAATAAAGAAAGAGATAAAGGCTGCGCCAATAAAGATAAAGATGCTCATCTTCGTCCGATAAGCGTACATATCGAGCAACTTAGTCCCTAAAAACCAAGTCAATGGCCAAGCTATTATATTGGC
>JBFFMB010000292.1:0-3333 GCA_041554455.1 Bacteroidales bacterium | reverse complement strand
CACATTCCATCTGAAGATATTCAAAATTTGTTACCAACGACTAATTGATTATATTGTAATCGCTAAAATGATTATATACTAATCAAATATAATAAAAATAATTTAATGACTTTCAATTAATTTTAGTGATGCAGCATAGTGATAGATGCATAGTTCATTTAGATCTAGATACTTTTTTTGTATCGGTTGAACGCTTACACGATAAAAATTTACTCGGTAAGCCCGTTCTTATTGGGGGTTCTTCAGACCGAGGGGTGGTTGCAAGTTGTAGCTATGAAGCTCGGAAATTTGGAATACATTCTGCCATGCCTATGAAAATGGCTCGTAAACTATGTAAGGAGGCTATAATTATTAGTGGGAATATGAGTCATTACAGTAAATATTCCAACCTAGTTACGAATATTATTGCTCAAGAAGCGCCAATTTACGAGAAAGCTTCTATTGATGAGCATTATCTAGATATTACGGGTTTAGATAAATATTTTGGGAATTTGAAATGGGCAAAAGCACTTCGTAATAAAATTATCAATGAAACAGGTTTGCCTATTTCCTTTGGGATCTCAACCAATAAAACGATTGCCAAAATAGCAACAGGTGAAGCCAAACCCAATGGATTATTACACATTCCATCTGAAGATATTCAAAATTTCTTAAACCCTCTTTCCATAAAGAAAATTCCCATGGTTGGGATAAAAACCTGCGAGCATCTATATGCATTGGGTATTTCAACTATTGAAGACCTTTGCAAGATTTCCATGGAAAATTTAGAGATGTATTTTGGTAAAGCTGGAATTGCTATTTGGAATAAGGCTCATGGCATTGATCATACCCCTGTTTTCGCAAATGCTGAACGCAAATCCATCAGCACAGAACAAACATTTGAAACAGACCTTTTAGATTCAACAATTTTAAAACAGCAATTAATTGGGATGGTCGAAAAAGTGGCCTTTCAGCTTCGTAAAAAACAAAAATTGGCAGCTGTCCTTACCTTAAAGATTCGACATTCTGATTTTTCGACCCATACGCTTCAAAAACAAATTCCTTATTCGGCTTTTGATCATGTTATTATTCAAGAAACTCTCGATTTATTTAATCGACTGTATAAAAGGAATACGCCTATTCGATTAATTGGTGTAAAAGTGAGTAATTTGGTAGGAGGCAAACAACAACTGAATATGTTCGATGATAATCAAGAAATGACTAATCTTTATCATGCGATGGATAAAGTGAAGCAGCGTTTCGGTGAAAAATACGTACAAAGAGCCATTGGGATTAAAACATCAGAAGAACAAAAAGAGAAAAAAAGCACCAAAAATTAGGTTTATCATTAATAAAATCTGTCATAACTCTTTTTTTCAGTTTCTAAATTAATGGCAAAAAAATGCGATTTCCTAATCATTAATTTTGATCAACATGCCGTTATCCATGAGCTGTATTTCGCTCCAAGTATTTTTCCTTATTTAGAATTATGATATATAACAGCTGATAGAATTCAAGTAGTTCAAGTACCGAATGAAAAAATGAATACTTTTGCCTTGTTTTTAAAGATTCTAAATAACTAAAATTACTCATGAAAACTAAAATGATTTTACTAAGTGTATTGATGTTTCAAATTATAACATCCTATGCACAACTAACAGAGAACAAAGAAAACGAGCCACAAAACACTTCGATGAAATTGATGAGTGCGAATGACTCAAAAATGTCAATTGGTGGCTATGCCGAAATTAATTACAATCAACCATTTGGAAATGACATTCGATCAACTGGTGATTTAGATGTCCAAAGAATGGTTCTTCTATTTGCCTATAAATTCAATGATAGAGTCGATTTTGTGACGGAAATTGAATTTGAGCACGTAAAAGAAGTATTTGTTGAACAGGCTTTTATCCGATACAAACTGAATGATTGGATGAACTTGCGCGCTGGTTTGATTTTAATTCCAATGGGGATTATCAACGAATACCATGAACCAACAACCTTTAATGGTGTTGAACGTCCTTTGATCGCGAATAAACTTATCCCCACTACTTGGCGTGAGATTGGTATTGGTATCACTGGAAAATTCAATGATTTAGGCTTAAAGTATCAAGTCTATCTGGTGAATGGTTTAAATGGTTATGATGATGGCAATGCCAAAATTTCAGGAAGCGGTTTGCGAAGTGGTCGTCAAAAAGGTGCTGAATCTTTTATGAGTTCACCTAATCTTTCATTTAAACTTGATTATTACGGAATCAGCAATTTAAAACTTGGTTTCTCAGGCTATTTGGGAAAAACACAATCAACATTATTTGATGGTTTAGATACGAATAACGATGCCTTAGTTATGATGGCTGATTCTTCAAGAGTTGGACTAAGTCTTTTTGGATTAGATGCTCGTTATAATAAAGATGGTTTTGCTTTTCGCGGAGCTTATTTTACAGGAGTTCTTACGAACACTGCTGAATACAATGCTTTAACTGGCAAAGATGTTGGATCAAAATTATTTGGATACTATATGGAAGCTTCATACAATTTGATGCGCTTTTTCGAAAAGACGAATGAAGAATTGGTTTTCTTTGCTCGTTACGAAAATTACAATACACAGTCCGATGTGGAAGTCGGAACGGTTCAAAATGATGCTTATGCTGTTAAGCAAATTACAACAGGCTTGGGTTATCGTATTGCTAGTGGAGTGGTTTTAAAAGCCGACTTCCAATTCCGTAAAAACAAAACTCAAGATAGTTACGCCAAGCAATTTAATGCGGGTGTGGCTGTTTGGTTCTAAAAATTATAAAACGACCTATTATTAAACCTCATTCATACTAAAATCACTAATTTACTAAACGATGAAAATCCGAATGAGAAAACTCCCTGGACTGATTTTAATCAGTCTGGGGTTAAGTTTAGCTAGCCTAAGTGCAAATGCTTCTTTATCTGAAAAAGTGCAAAAACGAATGGATAAAGAATTGAAAAAGCAATTGGGGAGTGCTATGTTTAAACGTGAATCCATCACGATTGAAAAAAACGATTTGAGCTTTCATCTTGAAAGCGATCAATTATACAAACTTAGCCTTGAAAACTCAGTCAAAGGTTTTGTTTTGGTTGAAGAAGCGATGGGTCGATACCATAGTTTCAAATTCATGGTTTTTGTGAATACTGACTTAGAAATTCAATATATTTATGTTCTTCAGTATGATGAAGATTATGGAAGTGAAATCACAAGTAAAAAGTGGTTGGAACAATTCAAGGGTTTCAATTCGCAAAGTGAAATCATCTACAAACAAAATATTGATGCAATTTCTGGAGCGACGATTTCCTCAAAATCAATTACCCTAGCTATCAAAGAGGCCT
>JBFFMB010000291.1:0-3346 GCA_041554455.1 Bacteroidales bacterium | reverse complement strand
GCAGGGAAAGCAAAAAAATACGGAGAACCCTTTCTTAAATTAATTGCAGACTATGTTGAAGAAAATGAGATTATGCGGCCAAACGACATGGTTGTGAAATCAGTAGTCAACAAATCTGGTTTAAAGGTATACATCATTCAAAATATTGATCGAAAATTACCTCTTGAAGATATTGCTTTTGCTAAAAACCTAACTGTCCCAGAACTACTCACCGAAATTGAGCATATTGTTTCTTCAGGAACAAAAGTGGATATTAATTATTATATAGACGAAAACGTTGATGAATATCATCAGGAAGATATTTTTAATTATTTTCAGGAAGCATCAACAGACTCCATTGAAGACGCCTTGGAAGAGCTTGGTGAAGACGAATACACAATCGAGGAAATACGCATGATGCGAATAAAATTCCTATCAGAAATTGGAAACTAAAATGAAATACACATCCTTTCTTATCCTTTTACTATTAGTCTTCTTAGCAGCATGTAAATCAGGAGAAAACAAAACAGAAGCTGCAGAACCTAATCACTTTACATCAAGCAAAACAATAAAATTGCTATCCGACGTTCAATTAATGGAGTCCTTAGTTAATACACATGGTGATTTTTATAATAAAGATGAGCAAAACATTCTTTTCCAAAGCATTTTAGATAAACACCAAGTCTCCCGACAAGATCTAGATTCCATTCTAGAGTATTTAGAAAATAATTTGGAGTATTTTCAGCTTGTTTTAGATAGCATAAAGACACAAATTGAAATGACCGATACGATCGACCTACCATTTCTTCTTTATAAGGATACCTTAAAAACTAAAGTAAAACCTATTAAAAAACTAGCTAATTAAATCGTAAATTTTAGTGGCCAATCGACTGGCTCCAAATCTAAATAATTCAGGTGTAATCCAATCTTCTCCAAGAATGTGTTTTAAAAGAGCATAATAACGAAGGGCTATTTCCGGTTCTGAAATTCCACCTGCTGGTTTGATTCCAATTTTTTTACCTGTGCTTTGATAGTAATCCTTAATAGCGTCGAGCATGATTACAAAGGCCTCTTCAGTAGCAGCAGGCTGGACTTTACCAGTAGAGGTTTTAATGAAATCGCCACCTGCATAGATAGCTATATCACTCGCTTTTCGAATGTTCTCCAAATTATCTAATTCACCAGTTTCGAGTATAACTTTCAAATGGGTATTACCACAAATTAATTTTATAGCGCTAATTTCATCATAGACCGTTTGATAATTACCGGCTAAAAAAGTTCCTCGTGAAATCACCATATCAATTTCATCAGCCCCTTGATTGATCGCATACGATATTTCAGCTAATTTAACATCAATAGAAGATTGCCCACTAGGAAAGGCTCCTGCAACCGAGGCTACATGAATGTCTGTATTTTTAAGCAAAGCCTTAGCCTGCTTCACAAATGGAGGATAAACACAAACCGCAGCTACCGCTGGAATGTTTTTACGATCATCTTGAAATTCCATTGCCTGGGCACATAATCCTGCAATACGTTTTTCGTTATCAGTTCCTTCGAGGGTAGTAAGATCAATCAATCCAAGAATTTTGCGAAAAGCATGATCTCTATCGATCTTTTTAAATTCTATTTCAATGATATTCTGAATTCGTTGATTGAGCTCTGATACTGAAAATGACCAGTCTTTAGTAAAAATATCCATGGTTTAAATTTTCAATAAAATTAAAAAATATTCATCATAACACACAATTTACTTTGATTAGAAATTGCTTTTATATTTTTTTATATTTGTGAAAAAGAAACTTAAAAACTATTCGATGAGTTTAATTGATTATCCCCTCGTTTCAATAATTACTGTTAATTACAACCAATTAAAAATTACCGAAGAATTTTTAGATTCGCTTCGTAAAATCAGCTACCCAAACTATGAAATTATTGTGGTAGACAATGCATCAAAAGAGAATTCAATCCTTTCATTAAAAAAGAATTATCCAGAGATTATTGGTCTGCGAAGTGATGAGAATCTAGGTTTTGCCGGAGGGAATAATTTGGGCATACGTCAGGCTAAAGGGGATTATTTTTTGATGCTAAATAATGACACTGAAGTTGAACCCGGATTCTTAGAACCATTGATAGAGGCTATGTTGGACAATCCCAAAATTGGGATGGTGGGATCAAAAGTTAGGTTTTTTGATCAACCAGACATCATTCAATTTGCAGGATCAACATCTATGTCTCGATTTACAGCGACCAGTCATTTTATTGGTCATAATGAGAAAGATGAGGGGCAATACGACACTCAAATTCAAACTCCATTTGCTTCAGGTGCAGCTATGATGGTGAGTCGAAAAGTATGTGAAGAAATTGGTTTAATGGCCTCATTCTTTTTCCTTTATTATGAAGAATTAGACTGGCAAACACGTATCAGCAGAGCTGGATACGAAATTCATTATATTCCCAAATCATTGGTTTTCCATAAAGAAAGTGTATCGGTTGGAAAACAAAGCTCATTACAAGCTTACTGGAAAACCCGCAACCGCTTACTATTAATACGCCGTAATTCAAGCAATTTTGATGTTTTCATAAGCTATATTTATATTTCCTTGATTTCAACGCCCTGGCAAATTGTAAAATATTTCACCCGTTTTAATTGGCGTTCATTAAAAGTTCATGGCATTGCACTGGGTTGGCACTATATCAATTTGTTCAATAAAAAGCGTGTTCACCAAAACGACTATTTATAATTCACTATCCGTATTCGGATTTTCTATAGTTTTTCGTATGTTTTTTATAACGTTAAGTATATCTGTGAATTAATCGCTATTCGATTATTTTTTAATGAAAATCATATTTGATTGACTGTCAGCTATTTTCAATTTTTATTAATTTAATTTTTAAAACAAGATCAGATATTAAATCTTTGGTACGAGGCTTGCATAAAGGAATGCATTACGAATCTAAATATATTATCGATGAAATTCGCACTCAAACTTAGTAAGCCAAGTAAAAATCCAAAACACTATAAATATTTTAAGTGTGATCGCTGTGGATATATTTCAATGGTTAAGAATTCTTACTGCCCTATTTGTGAAAAAGACGGCTATAAGTTAAAATTGAAATAAACCTCTGTGAAAATTAATAGTATTTACAGTGAAGTTGAGATCTTAGAATTTGGGCTAACACCCAACGCAGAGACTATGCTCGGAAATAAGGCTTATAAAAAGCAAAATAAGGTTTATTTATTCGAGGAAATTAAAAAAAACGAACTTAGATTACATAGTATAATAAATGAGAAATCTTTTTATTTATAGAATTCTAGCTTGAACATTTTAATTGGTTAACAGAAATAAAGAGCCTTCCAAGATGGGAG
>JBFFMB010000290.1:0-3347 GCA_041554455.1 Bacteroidales bacterium | reverse complement strand
GACTGAGAATTGAAAATCAGCGAAGCTAAATCCAAAAAAAGCAAGGGCTCAAATCAATCATATCTAAAATCTAAGGTTTTTTGTCTAACGTCTAACGTCTAACGTCTAGTGTCTAGCGTCTAACATCCTACTTTCTTGGCTTTTCTTCGGCTTCTGATCTCTATTCGAAGCATTAGTAGTAGGAATATTCCTGTACATAAAATAGCACGCCAAGCATATAAATCTGCTAGCATTCCTTTATTCACTGTTAAGGAGATAAAGGGGGTTACAAATAATACGATCCAAACAGAGAAGGCTTCTGTGTTTTTCTTTTGGCTGATCATCCGTCTCACGACGGGGAAGTATGAAATGACCATGATACTTTGTACCGAAAAATTAGTTACAACATGATTGTTGGAAACTGCCCAATAAACAATGATTAAGGAAACAGCGACCAGACAGCCCAAATCAAATCGGTTAAAACGGGTGCTAAGATCCCCCCAAATGAGAATAGCTATGGATACCCCAACCACTAAAATGAAGTCCGCAAAATTTAAAATATTATCGCTAATCGTATAATCGCCATCCAAAAAATAGGTAAACAAACTGATTCCAACAGCCAATGAAAAAAAGGTCCACATGGCTAAAGATGGACTAATTTTTTTATGATATAATAAATAGATATATCGCGATAATATGAAAACATTACATAGGGATATAATTATATTGACAACTAATTTTGGGCTCATTCGATCATGATTAAATTTCAACTCAAATGTAAAAATATTTATGAATCTTAGCGTCTTGAATTTCGTATAATCATTGAAATTGTTAAAAGATGTGAATGAAAGCTAAGAAAACTTAAAATCTGAAAGCATACATGTATAAAGAACGTATTTTCGATTTATAAATTTGTTGTAATGAGTCGTAGAAATTGGCTAACTGTTTTGTTTTGGTTTTTGAGTCTGTCTGTCCTTTTTGCACAGGCAGACTCTTCTTTCGTTTATTTTAAATTGAAACTTGTAAATGCTGAAAATGGAGAAGCCGTTCCTTTTGCAACGGTTCTTTTAAATTCAACACTTGATGGGATCACCTCTGATGGGGATGGCTTGTTTGATATTTCTTTATTAAAAACGGATAGCCTTTTTATTTCTTCCATTGGTTACGAAAATTTGCACATCGCTGTTTCGGGTCTGAAGGCAGATTCAAGTTTGAATATTATTCCCTTAAGTCCCAGAGTCTATATGCTTGGCGAAATAATGATCACCCAATACCCAAGTTACGATCGATTGGTTGATATTGTCATCAATCCGATTTTAAGTACGAGTGAAAAAAATATTTTCAGAGCCTATGCAAATTTAGAGAGTGCTGGTTTGAGTTATGTCCCTCGCAAAAGTGATGGAATTATAAGAGGGGGAGTGGGTGGTCCTATTACAAGTATTTACAATTTATTTAGCCGATCTGTAAAAAATCAAAAGAAATATATACAACTAAAAGAGGATGAAAAAGTCGATCTTAGGTTTAAGAAAAAAGTGAGTTTTGAAATGATAACGCGTATCACAGGACTGACAGATAGCATTACTATTGTTGATTTTATTAAGTATTGCAATTTTAGCGGAAGTTATTTAAATAGTGCAAGCGAATATGAATTATTCAAACGGATTCAGCAAAATTATGAAATGTTTAAACGAAAAGACTAAGTTTTACCCTCGTCTTTTCGTTGTATTGCCGGCATTCGATTTTAATCTACGATCTTAATCCAACTTAAATCCAATATGTAAATTTAAGCATGAAGATATTGTCAGCTTTGGTGTTAAACATGCTTTCAAATGAGTTGCCTAGATCAAATTCACCTCTAGAATCAACCATCTCACGGCTTTGAGTCCATACCAGATAAAGGGTAGATCCTTTACGATATTCCCATCTTAATACCGCATTTCCACGAAGTGAAACATAATTGAAGTTTGGATTCCCGATAGTGATTGCTTCGGAATCACCTACCCCATCTGCATCCAAAGTATAAGAATCGATTTCTCCTGTTGTAGAAAGATTTGGGGTGATGCTAGATCCATTTTCGCCATATACCAAAAAGTCAAATGTTTTTGGTGTTTTGAGGCTTTTAAATTTGTCATACTTGCCTGAAACGATATAAGGCTGCAGATAAACTTGGAAACTAAGATTTGGTTTCATTATCCAGTCCATTCTGATCTCGGTGGCTAATACATGTTGGTCTAGATTTGCAAAGATGTAGCGTTTTCCGTAAGTAGCAAGGGCTAGTGGGTCTGAAACACCTCTTACCCATTGAGCGTTATACTTGTTTTTTTGATATTCGATCCCAGTCTGGAAAGTGAATCGTGTTGAAATCTTAAATTCGATATTGGCATAAGCATAGTTTTCATTTCCATTGTCACTTGAGGAAAAATAGGATCCAAAACTAGCCACCCACCATTTTCTGTTATCGCTATATAAATTAAAGTTAAACGAACGACTTGAAGGATTCAAAGTGAGTGGTCCTCCTCTGGTTTTTCTAGCATTAAATGACTCAGGATTATAATTGAAATTGATATTTCCTCCCGATAAATTTTTAAAATTGATATAAGCACCTGTAGAGAATCCTTGACCGATTTTATGACCGCCATAATCAAAATTGGCATAGGTATGCGCACTAAAACCTGCATTTTGATAAAAAGAGGTCGGCGTATTGAATCGATAGTTCATAGCCCAATGCATATTGATCAAATCGCTATACGAACCATAACCTAAATCATTGACTTCAAATTTAGGGCTCAAAAAGCCAACAGCTGTATTAATTGTAAATCGGCCACGATTTTTATTGAGCATTAAACGACCTGCATAACCTGATAAGGATGTTGCTTCGGTATCAACATTTATATAGCCAACATCAGGACGCTGAAAATAATGTCTTGAACTCATCTGAAGAGCAGTCATTCGTTCTTTCGTTCCGCTTACGCGAGAAGTAGCAAGCCAGCCTGTAAGAACGTATGTTCTGTTTTTGTCCAAAAAGAACCACCCATCAACACCTGCTACAATGGCGTCTTTATTTAATTGGCTTTCTAAATTTTGATCTTTAAAGAAGCGATTAGTAAAGGTCGCCAATACCCCAATTCCTTGTTTTCCATCATTAAAATCGCGTTGCAACCTAAGTACACCATAATAGGATTGTGGTTCAACTTCTGACTCTGATTCTATCCCCGTATTTTCTATGGATGCAAATTCTCTTTGTGTTATAGCATGGATTGTTCCAATTTTCCAGCCATTTTTCAATCTTCCGGAAATTTTCGCCGCTCCAAAAATGGTTGTTCCATTGGGAACATCTGCATAATCATTGGCAGGTATAGAGCCTTGTG
>JBFFMB010000289.1:0-3355 GCA_041554455.1 Bacteroidales bacterium | reverse complement strand
AGCGATCCAGAAATGATAGTTTTTTAGTTAAAGTACCCATAATTGTTGTTTTTATAGATAGAATAATATCGTATAGTAAATTCCAACACCTGCAAAAATAATAGCAACAATGCGTCGGAACCAAAGTTCAAAGAGTTTTATTTTTTTATAAAAGGCCCCAATACCCGAAACAGTAAAGGCCAATAAATAAGCAATGATAATTACTGGAAGTGCTGTTGCTATGGCAAATACCACGGGTAAATATAAGCCGCTTGCACTTGTGATCGTCATAGGGATGAGCATCCCGAAATAAAACACACCCGATAACGGACAAAATGCCAATGCAAATAAAACCCCTAATAAGAAGGCATTCAAAAATGAGATTTGCTTTTTATGCTCAAATTTTTCTTGCAAACCAGAGGTAAACGAAAATTTCAGGGGAATCAAATTCAGCATAAATAAGCTGATTATAATTAATAATGGTCCCAAGATGCGTTCCCCATAAGTTTGAAAAAAACGTGATATTTCGAATGTACTACTTCCAAAATAAATGATTATTCCAAGCAAGGTATAACTCACAACTCTACCCAATGTATAAAATAGTCCCTGATAAAATACCTGGGTCTTATTGCTGAGATTACGACTAATAAATGCTGTCGCCGTAATATTGGTCGCTAAGGGGCACGGACTAATAGCTGTCAGTAGCCCTAGGAGGAATGCTGACAGAATTGGGATGTTTGAATTTTGAAAAAGCTCGAGTAAGCTGTCCATTAGAATTGGCTATCAATTTCTTTTTTTAAGGCTTCTTTTAGTTTCTTCGGATTGGCAACCGCATACATAAAGGCTAAATTGGTTAAGTTCTCTATTCGAACATCTTCTTTCGTTGTTTTTTTAACCAATAAACTTGAACCCGAAACGTCCATTTGTTTAGCCAATTCTTTGTTCTCTTCTTGATCGTAATTTACGTCATGAAAAAAGACTGTGCCTGCCTCAATCTCTTTCGAATAAGTTTCTTCTAAATACGCTTTCGAAACGGAACCAACAGCCTTGCACGTTTTGCAACGACGATCTCCGTGAAAATAATATACTTCCACTTTTGAATTGATCTCTTGAGCACTTGTTTTTGTTGTGGCTTCTTGGGCTTCTGTTGATAATGAACTAAATATAAAGCCCATTAAAAAGATGATTACATACTTTTTCATACGATTATGCTTTTTGAATGATTTCTATGATTTCTTTAACGGATGGCGTTTTTCCATACATCACTACTTTTTCGTCAATGACAAGTGCTGGTGTGCGCATGACTCCATAACCCATGATTTCAACAATGTCTTCCACTTTTTCTACACTAGCCTCTAGTTTCATTTCTTCAACGGCTTGGCGAGTCGATTTTTCAAGGGTTTTGCATTTTGAGCATCCAGTCCCTAATACCTTTATCTTCATTTTATTCATATCTTAAATTAGTATTTCGTATAAATACGAAACAAAGATATGAATTATTTTAAGTTCATGAAATTTGCTAAGGTTTTTTTTACAATTTCCCAGTTGTCTTTGTTGATACAATACTTTATTTTTGGAGGGTTGATTTCACCTTGTATCAAACCAGCTTCTTTTAATTCTTTAAGATGTTGCGACAAGGTAGAGCGAGCAATGGGTAATTCCTCAGCTAGATCACCACTATAGCAACATGATTGAGTGGATAGATGTTGCATAATATGGACTCTGGCTGGATGCGATAAGGCTTTTGCCCATCTGGCTAAATTGATTTGTTCGGTATTATAAGGATTACTCATTATTTGGATGTTTTTTTGAAGTAAAAGTAGCAAAAAATAGCTTTTACCCGATTGAAACCCTCATTCACCGAAAATTGTTTTTGATAAAGCTCAGACTATGATATATTTGTAGTGAAAAATTAACTTTAATCTAACATGGAAGAATTTCAAAATCATAAAACCCCTTACGTTCAGAATAGAAGAACCATATTTGGTGTGATCGCCGTTGCTTTTGGTTTACTATTGCTTGCTTCTAATTTTAATATTGTCGGATACGGTGTCCGCAATATTATCTTTTCATGGCAAATGATACTTATTGTGATTGGTATTGTTCAGCTAATGAATCATAAAGAAAAACCAACAGGCTATATTATGATCGCTGTCGGAAGCTTTTTCTTATTGCCGGATGTTTTTGACTTCCCCTTCAATTTCATGCGTTTATTCTGGCCTGTATTGCTTATCATTATTGGTATTTCATTTATATTTTTTCATCGTTCAAGGAATTATAATGCACCCAATGCATCCACTCCCTATACAGCGGATTTGAATGGACCCGCTTTTCTTGATGAGATTACCATTTTTGGGGGTACTAAACGAAGAATTGCCAATAAAGAGTTCAAGGGTGGTCGTCTTACAACGATATTTGGAGGAGCCGAAATTGATTTAACGCAAGCTTTATTATCCGAAGGAACACACGTCTTAGAAATTACCTGTGTTTTTGGAGGAACCTCATTGATTGTCCCTTCTGATTGGACTGTTCATGTTGATGTTGTCTCCGTTTTTGGAGCTTTCGAAGATAAACGAACCTATATTAAAAAATCAGAAAGTACGGGCACTGTTGGCTCATTGGTCATTAAAGGAATGGCTATATTTGGTGGAGGTGATATTAAAAGCTATTAAAAATAAATGGTACATCCGATTGCAGAAAATAAAAAAGCAGTATTAATTTATGTACTGATCTGGACTATATTGATTGGGATTCATTTTTTGATCCTCTATTGGTTCTACGATATTGTACCTCTGCATGCCTGGATGGATGCCATCGTTTTCAATGTTTTATTTGCGATCTTAAGCATGGCTTTATGGTATGTGGCTCGCTATAATAGTCCTTCCCGATCGTCTATTCTGGCTTTACTGATCAATCATCTCGCTAGTTTGGTGCTCTTATCTGTGATCTGGGTTGCCCTGGGTTCCTATCTTTTAAATTTAATCATTGTTAGCACTTCTTATTATGATTTTCTGGAGGATACCCTTCCTTGGCGAATCATCAGTGCTATCTTTCTATATTTTATCACTTCCTTGATTTATTATTTGCTGATCTATTATAATGATCTGCAAGAGCGTCGGACCAAAGAATTGACCCTGATTGATATGGTTAGCGAGAGTGAATTGAATTTATTGAAATCCCAGATCAATCCCCACTTTTTGTTCAATAGCCTAAATAGCATTAGTTCGCTGACGGTCTCCGATGCCTCCAAAGCTCAGGAGATGATCATTAAATTGGCTGACTTTTTACGCTATACAGTCTCAAAGGATGATAAGCGTTTTACAATGCTTAAAAACGAAATGGAAAATATTCATCGCTATCTGGATATCGAAAAAGT
>JBFFMB010000288.1:0-3357 GCA_041554455.1 Bacteroidales bacterium | reverse complement strand
CCGTTGGATCTGTTGCCAAAGAAGATTCTAAAACAAATAAACAATTTTGAATATTTAACAATAATGTTTTAAGATCATTGTCTTCACACATATCGCGAATAAGCCCTAAGTATGAATTAAGCTCATCCACAGTTCCATAGGCTTCGATCCGATCACTGTATTTAGGAACGCGAGTACCTCCAATTAAAGAGGTTTCACCCTTATCGCCTGTTTTTGTATATATTTTCCACTGTTCACTCATCTGTAAATCAAAATTTGATTTATTTCTTATAATCTTTTACAGTAACAATTTCGGTGTTTATTTCATCGGATGATATTTCTCCATCAACCAATCGAATTATGCGATGAGCATGTTTGGCAATATCCTCTTCGTGCGTAACAACAATAATAGTGTTTCCTGCGCGATGAATTTCTTCTAATAATCCCATGATTTCGATAGAGGTCTTCGAATCTAGATTTCCTGTTGGCTCATCAGCTAAAATAATTGAGGGTTCATTCACTAAAGCTCTGGCAACAGCTACTCTTTGTCTTTGACCACCTGAAAGTTCATTGGGTTTATGCAATATTCTATCTGATAGATTTACACTTTTAAGGGTTTCTTCAGCCTTTTTATAACGTGTTGCCTTATCGTAACCTGCATAAATTAAGGGTAGCATAACGTTTTCGATAGCTGTTGAACGAGGCAATAAATTAAAGGTTTGAAAAATAAAGCCAATTTCTTTATTTCGAATTTCAGCTAATTCGTTGTCATCCATTTTACTAACATCATGTCCGTTCAATATATAGCGGCCCTCTGTTGGGGTGTCTAGGCAGCCTAACAGGTTCATGAGTGTTGATTTTCCTGAACCCGAAGGTCCCATTAGAGCAACAAATTCATTCTTTTGCACACTTAAAGTGATGGTTCGTAAAGCTTTTACGGTTTCAGTACCTACCTGAAAATATCGACGAATGTCGTGGAGTTTAATAACTTCTCTACTCATAATATTAATCTTAAATCTATCAGTTCAAACAAAAGTAATTAAAACCTGTAAATAAAATGTTGTGGACTCAACTCTTTTCTGAAAAATACGATGCCCATTTGAAATAAATCTAAAGTAACCACTGTATCGGGGTGGTTTTTAATGTACTCCCAAGCTTCACTCATTCCTTTTGACCAATGAATATCGTCAAAAACAAAAATGGTATCATTTTGTTTATAGGGCAGAAATCGTTCAAAATAGTCGATTGTTGGTTCTTTTCGATGATTCCCATCAAAAAAAACGAAATCAACATTATCCAGATTGCTAATTACAGCTGGAATTGTTTCATCAAACTCACCAACTTTTATAGAAACGTTATCGATTCCCCAATTGGTGATGTTTTGTTGAGCCACAGAAGCAATGCTTTCACAACCTTCCAATGAAAAGAGTTTGCTTTTTGGAGCAGCTAAAGCCATGATACTTGTGGTCATGCCCAAAGAGGTTCCCAATTCAACGATTGTTTTTGGTTGAGAATGTTTTATAAGATTGAAAAGGAGATTCGCATATTTTTGTTTAAGTAGGGCTGTTTTTGCGATTTCATTGACCTTTTTAAATGATTCCTTTTGTTTTGAGGCGTTTAAAACAGAACCTGCTCCAAAATCAACAATTTTTAATTGGGTAGTATTGGCAGATAGTTTTTTTCGCTCAGATGTTACTTTCTCTGATATTGAAAGTGGAATTTTTGAAATGAAAATCTTAGTGATCAGTTCATAAATGAAAGGAGAGTGTATTTTAAATTTTGATTTTGATCTTAAAAGATGCTTAAAGTAACTACGAATGACAAAAAGTTTCTCCATTTAAACTTACAGTTTGATTTTCATATGAATATACAAAACTTTGAATAAAGAGTCGTCGTAATTCACTTATAAAAAAACGTCAGCAAATTATTACTGACGTTTTTTTATAAATTATGCACTTATCGTTACCAGACCTCTGTCCATTTTTTTGAATAAGCCTTGTAATACTTTACCAGGGCCTACTTCAATAATGGTTTTTGATCCGTCAGCTATCATATTTTGCATGATTTGAGTCCAACGTACAGGAGATGTAAGTTGAGAAATCAAATTCTTTTTAATGATTTCAGGGTCTGCAACAGATTGACCGGTTACATTTTGGTAGATTGGGCAAATTCCTCTATTAAACGTTGTGTTATTAATAGCTTCTGCCAATTCAATGCGTGCAGGTTCCATTAAAGGCGAGTGGAAAGCACCCCCCACTTTTAAAGGAAGAGCTCGTTTAGCTCCTGCTTCAGTAAGTTTTTCACAAGCAATTTCAATACCTTCATTTGATCCAGAAATAACAAGCTGACCGGGGCAGTTGTAATTTGCAGGGACTACAACAGCCTCAATATTTTTAAGAATATCTTCAACAACTTTATCTTCAAGGCCTATAATAGCAGCCATAGTAGATGGGTTTTTTTCACATGCTTTTTGCATAGCCATAGCTCGTGCATAAACAAGTTTTAAGCCATCTTCGAATGTTAATGTTTTGTTTGCAACCAAAGCTGAAAATTCCCCTAAAGAGTGTCCTGCAACCATGTCTGGTTTGAAATCATTACCTAAAGTGATGGCTAATATTACAGAATGAAGAAAAATAGCTGGTTGTGTAACCTTAGTTTGTCTTAATTCCTCGTCTGTTCCATCGAACATGATATCAGTAATACGAAATTTTAATATATTATTCGCTTTCTCAAAAAGATCTTTTGCCTGAGCTGAATTTTCATATAAATCCTTACCCATTCCAACAAATTGAGCTCCCTGACCGGGAAACACATATGCTTTCATAATTCTTATTTAATTAAAAATTGATTAAATGTCTTCTTTGTAAATGTTATTTACGATTACCTAAAAAACGCAGCAAAAATAGGAATAAATTAATAAAGTCTAGATATAAATTTAAAGCACCTAGGATTACCAACTTACTCAATGGTAATTGTCCATAATGTTGGCCATTAGCTATGCGTTTAAGTTTTTGGACATCATAAGCTGTTAAGCCAGTAAAAACAAGCACTCCAATAAAACTTATGATGTATTCGAGTGAGGAGCTTTTCATGAAGAAATTAATAATACTTGCAAAAATGATTCCTACTAAGCCCATCATCATTAAAGAACCAAATTTACTTAAATCGGTTTTGGTTGTATAACCCATAAAAGCCATTATTCCAAAAGTGCCTGCTGTAATCGCAAATGTTAGAAATATTGAGCTTGAAGTATAAATCATCAATATAAAGCTCAAACTCATCCCCATCAATATGGAATAAACCATAAATAAAAGCGATAGTGTGCCAAACGATAGTTTCTGTATGCCAAATGTCATAAGCAAAACCAAAGCAAAAGGG
>JBFFMB010000287.1:0-3387 GCA_041554455.1 Bacteroidales bacterium | reverse complement strand
TCTAAAGTCTAAAGTCTAAAGTCTAAAGTCTAAAGTCTAAAGTCTTGCTACTTGCTACTTGCTACTTGTGTCTAAATTATTTGGAGTTCGGAATTGAAAGTAGAAATTATTTTTGTCTAAAGTCTAAAGTCTAAAGTCTAAAGTCTAAAGTCTAAAGTCTAAAGTCTAAAGTCTAATATCTAACGTCTAACGTCTTGCTAATTGTGTCTAAGCTAATTGAGGATTCATGCCTCGCTATGAAGGGCCTTTCTTATTTTTTCAATCGGATAGCAATTAGGATTTTGGCATAGTCGATAGCCAATTCGTCCGTGAAAGGGATGGTCAAGCCTCTTATTTTTCCATAGTGCTTGCCTTCTTTAAATTGCTTTTTCAGCTCATCCGACACTTCGCTATCTAAAATGGCTTCTTCGGCTTTATCCGAAAAATAAAAAGTGATTCGGAAGCCATTCTCAATCAGCGAAAGCCAAAAAATGGTTTTTGTTTTTAGGGTTACTTTCATAAGCCAATTATGACCATCCTTATAATACCTCCATTCTTCCGAAAAACCGGGATGTCGTGTATGAATGTATTCAAAAAACTTGGTCCATAATAGCTTTTTGTCCCCAATAGTCGAAAAAATGACGTCTTTACTGGGGTACTGATCGTGATCTTTAAGTACTGTTTTCTCCATCATATAGCTTAAATTAAATGTCGGTCTTTCAATAGTTTCATGCCAATTTGAACGATCTCATCTTTAGGGATGTTTTTGCAATTAAAGAGGATGTCAAACATTGAATTATCCAACTTTTTTCCGTAAAATTCTTCAATAAGAGCCGTTCTTTTCGCATCGATCTCAATGATGTATTGTTCAGCTATTTCTTCCGAAATATTATGTTTTTGACTAATTTGTTCAATTCTCCATTGCAGAGGGGCGATGAGCCGTATGTTTAGGGAACGGTTAACATGCTGCGATAATGCAACGCCTGCTCTGCCCACAATAATGGTGTTTCCTTTTTCCGCAAAGCCTCTCATGACTTCAGCAATGGTTTTGCGAATGATCTTATCGCTTTTATAGTAACGGGATGAAAGGGATTCAACGATTTCATCCATGCTGCTTTTCTTTTGCGAATTGAAAACATATTTTATTTTGCGAGCGGGTAGATCCAATTTTTTTGCTGAATCCAAAATGATGTTTTTATCGATGCACTTCCATTTTTTATCATTGTCAGATATCCCTTGATTGATAGAGCGATAAAAGAGCTGGGCGATCTCTCGAGCAGAGCATCCGGCTTCTCGGGAAATAGTGATGATTGGTCCATAGTGGTGGATGTCAATATTCTGTTTTGTATGAGCTTCATAATGTTTATGAAAACGACTATCCAAGTATTTGAAAAATAAATTATTCATGATACTTCTTTTTGTATATATCGACAAAATGTTGCTATCTAAAATTACAACATATAAACGCAAAGTCAAATACCGAAGCGTTTAACTTTTTTATGAAAAGAATTCAATGATCTGGCCTTCTTTCATGATTGAGGAAAACTCATTCGGTCTTAACTTTCATTGTTTTCTTTAAACCAATGATTTTCTGAAGGGCATCGTACCAAAATGGTGCGCCAAAAGAGGCGATCAGACCTGTTAAGCATAATCCTGCTATTTTCATTATCCAGTAAATGAAATCAAATTTGCCTTCATTTTTTGTATTCAGTTCCTTGAAATAGCTGATCTCATACTTCCAGCCAATGGGAAGATTCATGGATGCTTTATAGGCTGAAAAGAACTCTTCGGATAATTTTGTTTTATCCAAATCGGGATTATTCTCAACAAATTCGGTGGCCGCTTGGGCAACACTCGAACGCATTTGAGTATCGGTCCATAAACTGCTGGCAATTCGAATGGCATCGATCTGAAAGGCAAGCGCTATAATGATCCCCAATACACATAAGGGTAATTTGAGTAAACGCTTATAGCTGTAGTTTACTCGGATCATATATTCATTATACCAATCTTCCAGCTTCGAAAAGAATAGGTTAGATTCATTTTTGGACTGCTTCAGAAACAGATGAATGCTTTGCTTTAAGTCACTTTCGGGCATATTGTTTATGCCTGCTTTGATGCTTGTCATTAAATCTTCTGTGCTGTTTTCGGGACTTCCATCCTCCGAAGCATTTTTGTTTTGGCTAATAATGAGATCGGTCATGACTTGAGAGAAGAATTTAGGCGGAATATATGAGCTTAGGCGATTGGTTTTAATGGAGAGTGTTTTAATTAGAGGATGTTTGTATAAAGATTCCGCCCAATTCGTGATCTCATCTTGCCCCAATAGTTTTGTGATCATTTCCTGTAGAAATTTTCCTTTACGATTCATTTTCGTTGCATAGATATCAATAATCCATGATACAAAAAGAGAAATCAGTAAGCAGATAAACAGAATTGCGATGATAAATTCTAGAATAGCCATAAGTTGATTTTTTAAGGATGATTAAAAAATGGATTTATTTAAGCTCTGGGACAGAAATTTCTTTTACAGTATTTTCCATCCGATGACTTTATTGACTGTATCTCTGATGATCCCTATTGCTGCATTAATGGTTTCTTCAACAGCTAAGATGCCTAGTCCTTCAATAGTTAATAAAACAATCTGAATAGAGTTCTTTTGAATTTTCATATGTAAGCGTGCCTGTTCTTCAGTGATTTCACCTTTTAGCTTCATTTCGGCAATCATTTTAATGTTTTGTGCAAACGATTCAAATTGAATTTCAGCAAAAGGTTTGGCTTCTTTCCAATGCTTGCTAAGTATTTTTTTAGCTGCATTTAACATATCTTTCGTTAGTTGATTGTAATTAAGTTCCATGCGAATGTTTTTTTAATTAGTTATAATGTTCACCTCTTTTTAATGCCATTTGTAATTTAATAATGGCTGTAAAAGCAGAATTAAATGCATTTTTAATTGGAGTAATTTCCGATGATTGTTTAAAGCCGATTTTATGCAATTCTTCAAGTATCATCATATTGTCCTCAACAAATACCAATTGTTTTATGACAATATCATTTTTTTCAATAGCATTTGCACGAATTTTAAGCGTGGATATATCCGCTTTTGCTTTATCATAAAAGCTAACATAGTGCTGATAATTGCTCTCATCGGTCCCAATTGTTCGTTCCAGTTTTGCAAAATGCTCTGAACTTTTTTCTTGCAACTCTGTTACTTTCTTATCTGTTATATCATCGTATTCGCTTATTAAACGGATGCTCTGACAACTCGTTATCGTGATCAGCATTAGCGCAATCACTGTAAGTTTTCTATGCCATGCTTTTTTAATTGTTTTCATTGCTTAATTTATTTTGAGATTTTTATTGTATCTATATTTATGATAATTCATCGTGTAACCAATAGGGGTTATC
>JBFFMB010000286.1:0-3389 GCA_041554455.1 Bacteroidales bacterium | reverse complement strand
TTCCAGGTACTTGCATAATTGATTGTTAACTTCTTGAATAAAGTGGTTCGTCCACTGATTGATATTGGGGACCAGTTTATAGAATCTTTGGTTAAGTCATAGGATGCGTTAATCGTTAAACTTTCAATTAAAACCACTTTTTTTATTCCCGTTATGGTGTCTTTTCGTGAGGGAACTTTCATCTCAAGATTGTTTGAAAACGAAAAATTTATTCTTCCGCTTTCGCTATTGGTAGGCCCTCCATAAATGTAATTCTCGAATCTTGAATATTTTTCTTTTTGGGTATGTGCCAAATCGGTATAAATATAATCGTAATAACCCCATTTATCAG
Source organism: Bacteroidales bacterium (assembly GCA_041554455.1). Lineage (GTDB taxonomy): Bacteria > Bacteroidota > Bacteroidia > Bacteroidales. The sequence goes on along the minus strand of JBFFMB010000286.1, from coordinate 3,058 downwards.
CTGAAAAATCGGGAGTATAGGATAAACTGATACTTGGTTTAAAAACATGACGAATGGCTCGGATAGGTCCTTTCTTAAAATTAAGCATCCCGTATATGGTTGTTGTTAAACCCGTCGACAAACTGTATTCGAAAATATTATTCACACCCGAAACGGTGTCGGTAACAACTGTAGGAATGAAATTATTATCTTCATCCAACTCAAATTTTGTTGTTTTTTTTAGGCTGCTGAAGTATACACGATCTTTGACATTGATACTGGTGGTTAAATTAAAGTATTTCAATAATTTAATGGGAAGTGAAATTGGGATATTTTGATTCAATCCATTTCTCATTTTACCCACAAAGCCCGGTTTGAATAAAAGAGAGTCGGGCATATTAATCGTGTTCTTTGCGTTAAGCGTATAGTTAATGCTAATATTATCATACCACTTCAATCCACTAACCTTGTCCTTTTTTCGGAAAGGATAGATCCGATTGACAGAAAAACTGATTTCCGGCAAGGTAATATTCACCATTTTTGTTTGTGTATTCTGGCTATGGCTAGCATTTAATGTCAATGAATGTTTACCAGCAATTTTTGTTTGGTATGAAACCCCTGATTGAAACGTACTTGATAAATAATCATTGGTGCTAGTAGGATTATACACATTGTATTGCGAACTTACAATATTCACATCGGCTGTAAATCGCCCATTGGGTCTGGCTTTGGCATCTTGTTGATGACTCCAACGAAAAGCAAAATCTTTTCTGGCGGCTTCGCTGTCCCTTTCTTTATTAATAGCATACGTAAGATTTAAGGAACCACGATATTTATATTTTTTCACATAATTGGTCAATGCTTTAAGCGACCAACTGCCATAGGTGTAGACATCACCCGTAAGTTTTAAATCTAAATAATCGTTAATGGCCCAATAATAGCCTCCATTTTCTAAATAAATACCTCGAGTAGTTGATTCGCCATAGGTTGGGATGATTATTCCCGAACGTTGGCCTTGTTTGCTTGGGAATAAACCAAAGGGAATGAATAAGGGCGTTGGAACTTCCTCAATTACCAAATAAGCGGGCCCTGTGACTACTTTACTATTGGGGATCACTTTTGATTTTTTATAGCGGAACTCGAAATGAGGGTGTTCTTCATTATTACAGGTCGTGAATGAACCTTCACTAACGTTTATACTTTCATTACTGAGTTTTTTAATTGTTTTCCCATGCATGAAACCTTCGCCATCCTCCGTAAAAACCTCTTTTATAAAGGCTTTTTTGGAGCTATAATTATATTTCATGAATTTGGATTTATACACTTGCCCATCTTCTGTAAATATAGGTTTGCCTACAAGTTTACCAGCAGAATCTATCACCCCTTCGGCCAATAACAAATTTTCAGTGAAGTGAATTTTTACATCAGCAGCTTCAAGTTTAATTTTTTGATAGTCAATAACAGCCTCATTATAAAGGAATACTTTTTTGTTTCTAAGATCAAAACGAATAGAATCTTTGGCAACATAATCAACTTTTGCATCCAAACCCATCGAATTTGAGGTTGAATCTCGTACGATTATTGTTGAATCTGAAGCTGGCTTTTGTTTGTTTCTATTAACATCTCTATTCGATCTCTGTTGAGCGAATGCCATTGCATTGGCAGACAGTATAAATAATATAGCCCCCAAAAGTTTTAATACAGAAGTTGTTGAAAATTTGAAAAACAAATTAATAGGTATAACGAGGTTTAATATTATTTTTGTTAGCAAGCAGTTTCATCTGTTGCAAATTTAGTTATCATAACGAATAAATAAAATATAAAAATTATTAAATCAAATATAAAGTGAAACGAAACCTTTTTCTTTTTGTTATCCTTATTTTGTGTATCCCTATAATTGGCCTTGGGCAAGCTAGTGAGGGAATTAAAACCGTTGTTATTGATGCTGGTCATGGAGGTAAGGATCCTGGGGCTATGGGGAAAAACTCGAAAGAAAAAAACATCGCTTTATCCATTGCTTTAAAAACGGGGGCTTATATTGAAAAGAATTTTCCGGATGTGAAGGTTATTTATACTCGGAAAACAGATCGTTTTGTTCCTCTGCATAGGCGAGCAGAAATTGCAAATGATGCCAAGGCCGACCTTTTTATTTCAATACATTGCAATGCCAATAACTCTTCTAGAATTTATGGAACTGAAACCTATGTGATGGGTTTACATAAAAGTCAAGCCAATTTAGAGGTCGCAAAACTAGAGAATGCAAGTATTTTACAGGAAGAAGATTATATGGAAACATACGAAGGTTTTAAACCTAATTCGCCTGAAGCCTATATAATTTTTAGCCTCTATCAACATGCAAATTTAGACCAGAGTTTAAATTTTGCTGCCAAAGTTCAGAAACAATTTAAAGATCGGGTTGGTTTGCGCGATAGGGGGGTGTATCAAGCTGGTTTTATTGTGTTATTCCAAACAACCATGCCGGGTGTTTTAGTGGAAACGAGTTATCTTAGCAATGCTAAGGATGAAAAATATTTACTCTCATCAGAAGGGCAGGTTTTCATTGCTTCAGCCATCTATCGTGCTTTTGGGGAATATAAAACCGAATTTGAACAAAACATTCTGCTTTCAAAAAAAACAAATCCCCCTATTGTAAAAGAAGAAAAAAAAGTACAGGATATTGTTTATAGAGTGCAAATCGCTTCTTCATCGAGAGATATTCGAGATCATAAAAGGTTTAAAAATTTGGGCGAATTATTTGTTTATTCTCACAATGGCTTGAACCGATATTGTGTTGGCAATGAAAAGAGCTTAGAAAGTGCAAATGAGCTAAAAAATAATTTACGTCAACGGAAATTTAAAGATGCTTTTGTGGTTTCTTTTTTAAATGGTGAAAGGATTCCTCTTGATCAAGCGCAGGAACTTCTAAAAAAATAATTACTTTTGTTATACAAAATCTTTAAATGTGAAAATATCTCGAGAACTAAAAGTAGGTGTCGTATTCATTCTTGGCTTAGCCTTATTGTTTTGGGGTTATAACTTCTTAAAAGGGAAAAATGTTTTTAGTTCCCAACGAACTTTT
>JBFFMB010000285.1:0-3390 GCA_041554455.1 Bacteroidales bacterium | reverse complement strand
TGTTTCACCAACGAATTTTTTGGTTCGGTCAAAATCATGATCAAGGTTTCTTTGTCGAGGGGGTTTAAATAAGATAAAACAGGTAAGCGACCAACAATTTCAGGTATTAATCCAAATGATTTTAAATCGGACGGAGAAATATATTTAAGCAAGTTGTCTTTATCAAGTTGCGTTTTATCTTTATCCGAGCTATAACCGATCATGTTTGTTTGCATGCGTGAACCAATGATTTTATCAATACCATTAAAGGCTCCACCTGAAATAAATAATATATTTTTAGTGTCGATTTGAATCATTTTTTGTTCGGGATGCTTACGACCTCCTTGGGGTGGAACATTGGCCTGAGTCCCTTCTAAAAGTTTAAGCAGAGCTTGTTGCACGCCTTCTCCTGAAACATCTCTAGTGATACTTGGATTATCTCCTTTGCGAGCGATTTTATCAATCTCATCGATAAAAATAATACCTCGTTCTGCAGAAGCAACATTATAGTCAGCTACCTGAAGTAAGCGCGTTAAAATATTTTCAACATCTTCCCCAACATAGCCAGCTTCCGTTAAAACGGTTGCATCAGCAATACAAAAGGGAACATCTAAAAAGCGAGCTATGGTACGTGCCAGTAATGTTTTTCCTGTTCCGGTTTCGCCTACAATGATAATGTTAGATTTTTCAATTTCTACATCTTCATCACTTGGGGGTTGCATGATCCGTTTGTAATGATTGTAAACAGCTACCGAAAGTATGCGTTTGGCTTCATCTTGACCAATCACATATTGGTCAAGATGTTCCTTGATTTCTTTGGGTTTATAAAGCGTAATATCTTCGAATTGTTTGTTCGCTTTTGAATTTACTTCTTCAGTAACAATTAACTGTGCTTGTTCAACACAATGATTGCATATATGCGCATCAACACCAGCAATTAAAACTCCAGTATCAGCTTTTTCTCTTCCACAAAATGAACAACGATCAAGATCTTTTTTAGCCATATAAAGCTTTATTTTTTATTACGAATTAAAACTTCATCAATCATACCATATTCTTTCGCTTCCTCTGAAGTCATCCAGTAATCGCGGTCAGAATCTTTCCAAATCTTTTTGTAAGTCTGCCCACTATGTGAAGCTATGATATCGTATAATTCTTTTTTTAATTTCTGAATTTCACGTGCTGTAATTTCAATGTCAGAAGCTTGTCCTTGTGCACCGCCCATTGGTTGGTGAATAAGGATACGTGAATGTTTCAAGGCAGTACGTTTGCCTTTTGTTCCAGCACAAAGTAAAACAGCTCCCATAGAAGCAGCCATCCCAGTACAAATAGTGGCAACATCCGAAGATATGTATTGCATGGTGTCGTAGATGCCTAAACCAGCATAAACAGAGCCCCCTGGAGTGTTCAAATATATTTGAATATCTTTTTTTGAGTCCACAGACTCAAGAAATAATAATTGAGCCTGAATGATATTTGCTACATAATCATTGATCGGTACACCTAAGAATATAATGCGATCCATCATCAGACGTGAAAATACGTCCATGGTAGCAATATTCATTTGGCGTTCTTCAATAATCGTTGGTGAAATATAATTATCGTGAACTGAGTTATAGCGATCAAGGGTCAAGCTACTGATCCCTCTCTCTTTCATCGCAAATTTTCTAAATTCGTTGTTATCCATAATTAGCAATTAATTGGTTTGAGTAGCTAATTTAACAAAATCTTCGTAACCAATTGTTTTGTTAACTTGTTTAATATTGCTTTTAAAAACACTCAATAATTTGTTATCGTACAATTGCTCGTAAATGCGTTTTGTTTCTTCCTGATTTTGCATAATTGAGTCAACGATTTCATTCATGCGTTTCTCCGTTTCCTCGTCTTTGGTTTCTTGCATGTTTGAGAAATAACCTTTGATTTGATCCCTAACATCTTCTTGGCTCACTTTAATGTCGTGCTCTTTAATCAATTTCGCCTCAATCAATTGCCATTTTAATGATTTTGAATAACTGTCGTATTGCGATTCAATTTGTTCTTCAGTCATTTTTCCTTGACCATTTTCCAAAATCCAACGTTTCATAAATTCATCAGGCAGATCTATTTTGGCAAGTTCTACTAATTTATCAACGGCATTGTTCATGAATTGACGATCGCTTTCAGCTACGAATGAACTCTCAGCATCTTTTTTAATTTGAGCTTTTAATTGTTCTTCGTTTTCAATGCTTACTTGAGGATAAACCAATTTGTAAAATTCCTCATTCAATTCAGCTAATTCTTTATGAGTTATCGCTGTGATTGTAAAATTGAAATTAGTTGTTGATTTTTCAGCATCTTCTGCAGATATACCTAGAATGGCAGCCGCTTCAGTTGAGCTCTTGGTTGCTTTCATCGGATTGAAAGTAATGGTATCACCTACTTTTGCTCCAACAAATTTTTTCAATTCTGTTTTTAATTTGATGCTATTCAAGATCACGGATGTAGATTGGTTGAGGCCTTCTTCGACCACTTGATCATTTTCATCTAACTCCACAATGGTACCCATTAGAATATCTGTTTCACCAGCTATTTCAGGATTATTTGTTTTGCCATGACGTGTACGTAGATCATTTAAATATTTTTCTACGATTTCATCATCAGCATTTATAGTATAATAGTTTACTTTGATTTTATCGTCTAAAGTAATTTCAAATTCAGGGCTTAGTCCAATGTCAAAGAAGAATTCAAATTCAGTTTGTGTATCAAAATCAACAGTTGTTGTTTGTTCAGTATTTGGTAATGGATATCCCAGAATATCTAATTTTTCATCGATGATGAATTGGTTTAGTGAATCTGAAATGGTTTTGTTAATTTCTTCAGCCAAAACTGCTTTACCATACATTTTATTGATCATCCCAAAAGGAACTTTTCCTGATCTAAAACCGGGTATATTCGCTTTGCGTTGGTAATCTTTTAAAACTGTTTTTACCTTCTCTTGGTAATCTTCTTCTTTTAACTCAATTTTAATGATAGCAGTTAAATCGCCAGTGTTTTCTTTTGTAATATTCATCGACTAATTGTTTTTTAAAAATGGAGGTGCAAAGATACTATTAAATTATAAAATAAATGTGTTTCAGTGAATTAAAAAAACCTCAGTATAAATTTATACTAAGGTTTTTATTTTTGTGCGGATGAAGGGACTCGAACCCCCACGTCTCTCGACACTAGATCCTAAGTCTAGCGCGGCTACCAATTACGCCACATCCGCAATTAGTTCGTTTTTAGGTTTGCAAAAGTAATAAAATATTTATCAGAACATGATATTTTTTTAAAAAAATAAGAAATATTTTTTTAAAGCTGAACTTACAATATAAATTATCTATTTGAGTTTTAAAATACAATGCTTTTGATTAATTTTAGCCTAATCTTATT
>JBFFMB010000284.1:0-3392 GCA_041554455.1 Bacteroidales bacterium | reverse complement strand
GGAATAGCGATCTCAGGCTTGGCAGCATATATGTATGACGGACGATTCCCTTTTTTTATGCTTGCATGCAATGTAAACTGACTAACGACAATAATTTCACCCTTTATATCGACTACACTTTTATTCATGATCCCGACTTCATCATCAAAAATTCGAAGACGAGTAATTTTACCACTCAACCAATCAATATCATCCTCTGTATCTAACTCCTCTATCCCTAGCAAAATAACTAATCCTTGACCGATCTTTGCAGCTTGTTTCCCTTCAATGGTAACCGATGCTTCTGAAACTCTTTGTATAACTGCTCTCATTTTATTTATTATTCATACTAATTTACAAAAAATACAAAGCATTTAGCAATCGTGTAAATGATCAATGAAGCAATCAATCATTTTATTATTTTTGTTTAAAACAATATACCATGACTAAACTAAGTGTAAACATAAATAAAATTGCCACCATTCGGAATGCCCGTGGCGGAAATCTCCCAAATGTATTAAAAGCTGCGATCGACTGTGAGCGATTTGGGGCTCAAGGCGTCACTGTTCATCCTCGCCCTGACGAGCGGCATATTACATATCAGGATGCCCGCGATATTAAACCTGCCATTAGCGTTGAATTTAATATCGAAGGAAACCCTGTACAGAAATTTATTGATCTGGTACTGGAAGTAAAACCTCATCAAGTGACCCTTGTTCCTGATGCTCCAGACGCAATTACCTCTAATGCCGGCTGGGATACCATCAAACATGAATCCTTTTTAAAAGAAGTTATTACAGAGTTTAAAAACAATGGGATTCGGACGTCAATATTTGTAGACGCAGATACTAAAATGGTTCGCAATGCGATAAAAACTGGTGCTGATCGTATTGAATTGTATACCGAAAGTTATGCCGATCTATACCCGACCAATAAAGAAAAAGCTATTAAATCATTTATTGATGCTGCCATTGCTGCGAATGAGGTTGGCTTGGGCATTAATGCAGGCCATGACCTAGACTTAAATAATCTGCGCTATTTTGCTAAAAACATCCCAGGTTTATTGGAAGTATCCATTGGTCATGCTTTAATCAGTGATGCTTTGTATTTGGGTTTAGAAAATACAATTCAATTGTATTTGAGAGAATTGAAAAATTAGAAATCAACGAATGAATAATAAACTAAAATCCGAAGCTGAAAACATATACCTTATACTGGCCGGGCTTTTTATAGCCTCACTTGTAACTAGTAATTTGATTTTTCAGAAGTTTTTTAGTTTTAATTTATTGGGTTTACATACGTTTGAATTATCCGTGGGAATACTCCCCTATCCACTAACTTTTTTGGTCACTGACATAATCTCCGAAATTTACGGAAAGAAAAGAGCCCAAAAAGTAGTGCTATCTGGTTTGTTTGCCAGTATTTTTATGTTGTTGATCATCATTGCGAGTTCGTACGTCAATGCAACCGATTGGTCCCCAATTACGGACGCTGAGTTTCGCAAAGTTTTTGGGTTCACCTTTATCGCAGTAGCGGCCTCCTTAACAGCTTATCTTTTAGCACAATTTGTGGATGTTCAGCTTTTTCATTTTTGGAAGAATTTAACGAAAGGAAAGCATTTGTGGTTGCGAAATAATGCCTCCACTTTTAGTTCGCAATTCATCGATACATTTACTGTTCTTATTTTGCTTTGTAGCTTTGGCGTTATTGAATGGAAATTATTTTCCTTACTTCTTATTAATGGTTATCTGTTTAAAGTATTGATCGCAATCCTCGATACTCCTATTATATATTTTATTGTTTATCTTTTCAAGCGACGTTTTAAACTAAAAAATACAGGAGACGAATTAAAATTTTAATATGAAATTATTTTACAGAACATTCGGCGAAGGAAAACCAATGATTATTTTGCATGGATTATTTGGGATTTCGGATAATTGGGTTTCTTTTGGAAAAAAAATTGCGGATTTAGGATATAAGGTGTTTATTCCCGATCAACGAAATCATGGGCAATCGCCCCATAGCGATGTTTTTAATTATTTAGCAATGACGGATGATCTATATGATTTTATTGAAGAAAATAAAATAGAAAATCCCATCCTTTTAGGTCATAGTATGGGCGGAAAAGTAAGCATCCGTTTTGCTCTCGAAAATACTGAACTTGTTTCAAAATTAATTATTGTTGATATAAGCTTACGCGAATATCCAAAGCGAAACTCCCATGAAAAAATAATTGATGCCATGCGGCGCATAAATTTTGATATGGTAAATTCCCGCAAAGAAGTTGAAATGCTATTAACAGAGCGCTTACCTGATATTCGTTTACGCCAATTCATCATGAAGAATTTGTATTGGGAAAGCAAAGAAAAACTGGCTTGGAGAATTAATTTTGAGGCGATATGTGCAAATCTGGATGAATTATTTGATGGAATAGATGTCATAGATAAATTTGAAAAACCCACGCTTTTTATTCGGGGAGGATTATCAGACTACATATTAGAAGAAGACATTCCACTTATTCATTACAATTTTCCTAAGGCAAAAATAGCAACTATTGAAAACACTTCACATTGGGTTCATGCAGAAGCTCCATCCGTATTTTTCAAGCTAGTAACTGATTTTTTGTAAAACACTAGAGATAATAAAAAAGTAAAAGCCTGCCGCAAACGACAGGCTTCACTAATTTAACTCAAATTCCCAGATTTTGCACCATATTCGAAAAAAGTGTTACCCAAACAATCGAATTGTTCGAACTCCGGGAAAATCCGAACATTATCTTCATACTGTCACCAAAACATCGGTCTATGAACAATCCCGATAAATACTATTATCGAAAAATTATGCCACATTTCTTAGCAATCTGTATTTGAAAGGCTTACCCTCAAAAATACAATTGGGCTTACACATTTTTAAGATCGCTGGCGAACATGATTCGTTCACTAGCGAACATATTGAATAATAATTGTTCTAGAGGGGATGTTAAGTATTCATTTCAATTTCGCGTTTTTTGTGAACACGATTTGCAATTTTAATACTCAATTCATAAAGAGCAAATAATGGAATACAAACCAATACTTGACTAAAAACATCGGGAGGCGTTATAATGGCAGAGAGAGTTAAAATAATCACAAGCATATATTTTCGATTCTTCTTCATAAAAGCGGGGGTTATGAGCCCAACTTTAGCTAAGAAATAAACGAAAATCGGAAGCTCGAAGACAACACCTACGGATAAGGTCACTGAGACCACAGTACTAACATACGAACTTAATGAAATTTGATTTTCTACAAAATCGCTAACTTGATAGGTCCCTAAAAAGTTGACTGTTAGCGGAACAATAATAAAATAACTGAATAAAACACCACATGCAAAAAGGAGAGAACTAACAAGAACTGCTCCACCCGAATGTTTTT
>JBFFMB010000283.1:0-3399 GCA_041554455.1 Bacteroidales bacterium | reverse complement strand
CAAGAGGGGGTGTCAATGAAAGTGAGCCCCCTTTTTGTTTATGTATAGAACGATTTTAGATTTTGGGCAATAATAAGGCGTTAAAGAGTAACTTAAATGAGCCCTGTGATGAAGCTCTAAACTGAGGATTAAAGCCATACAATACGAATTGACCGTTCCCTTTTTTCAACCAGACCATAAGCGTTTTACCACTCAATAATTCTTCTTTTTCGATATAACCACTCATCAAAATATTCTTTTCAGGAAGAGTAGCAATGGCTCTTCTATCCATATCAAATCGTGGGACAGAAGTGGAGAAAACTGGATTTCCTCTAAAGAATACTCCAATTTCATGGGGTAATCCCATAGTCAAAGGATGATCTTGTTTCAACTGAATTTTCACTAAGGATCCTGGACAATATAATCCTGATTTTTGGAGGTTACTAGCAATATTTCTAAATGGTAATGCAAAATCTTCGGTTACTTTATCTCTCTTGATCTTAAGTGTTCCTTCAAATAATTCGGTAGATTGCCCCCAAGCAATTACAATACCTCCTTTATCTACAAATGACATGATTCCCTCCATCCCTTCTTTATCGAGTCCTTTTGCATATTCGGGTGGATAACTAGTTGGAGAATACGTCCCATCTCGCCTCTTACGTTTACCAGACATCAATATTGATTTATCATTATTTGGAAATACAACTACATCAAAATTCTCAGTTAATTTTGCAGCAGCTACTTGATCAGGTTTAAGAACCGTATAAGCTAATTTATATTCATCAAATATATAACGCGTCCAACCAGCATCCATATCATGCATATTGGTTTCTATCAATGCAATTCTTGGATTATCAATAGTCGTTGTTTTAGCATCAAGTTTAGAGCTCAAATAAGCTGGGGCAACTTTTAAATCACTTAATAATTCCGTTACTTTTTTAGATTTCTTCAATAAGAAACTGCCTTTGGGGTATTCTTTGTCATTGACTATTGCAGCTTCCTCTAAACGTTCAACGTTGAGTCCTTGTGCCATGGCAGCAAATACTACTTTAAAGCTTTCGTTATTATTAACAGATAATACGATTGAATTAAAGCTATCGGCAACACCTTCATTCAAAGTATAATCACCTTTAACGGCTTTCATTTTCCCATTTAAATCAACATAGCCTTCATTGATTTCATAGGCTTTAATATTTCTGTGAAGCGGCAAGGACCAACTTGCAATATCGTAAGGACGAATGACTTCGCCACCAGGCGTATAATGTCTAACGGGAAATACTTGTTTTTCCATAACTTCCTTTATAAACGGACGGAAAGCTTGTGCCATTGGAATAACGATATCACCTACCTGATAGATATGATGACCGATTTGCGCTTTTTCAGTTAACTCAAAAACATCAATCCCATGCTCATTCATTAATCGGACTAAGTCAACTAATTCGCTTTGATCCCGCTGATTTTTTGGCATGACATAGAAGAAAGGAGCTTCCGTTTTCCCTTTCAGAACTTCAGATTTAGCCATATCATTTCTGAACTTTAAAATGGCTTTATTATGCAAATATGAAGTTTGAATAAATGATTTTGTTGAAGAAATTTCTAAGTCTACAATATCACTTAGTCTCCACCAGCCACCTGGCCATGGATCAAGGAAATTAATTCCTTTTTTATATTCTGATAAGCCTTTACCACCAACTCCTAGCTCATTCGGTTCGATATAAATTGGAGTAGCTGTTTTTACACTTGCAGCTTCTGTTAATAAGCCAATTACATTTTTCCACAAACAGGTTTCTGTTGCTCCAGGCCAATAGTCATCGAATAGGTAACTTTGCGCTACACCTTTTAAGCCATCTTTGGTCATGTCCTTAGTTGCATTCATTCCGAAGATTCCTACCCAATTCCAAATTCCGGCATCCACATTTTGTGCAATCGGATCGTGAGGAGGAGCCACAAAATAACGAACACCTGTTGAACCCATTTGGTGTTTTTCGACCATGACTTGTGGGAACCAATCCAAATTATAGATTGCTGCTATTGCTTTGGAGTCATCTTGCGTAAGAATGACGAAATCACGGTTATTATCATGACCTACATATTTATGATAAACACCAGGCATAGAGCTGCCTTCGTATTTAGTTCCTTTATACTTTAAGTAATTTTCAACGATCATATCCATTCCATCAGGATTGTGATTTGGAACCATCATATATACTACTTCATCCAAGTATTTTGTAATATCTTTATCTGTTGACGTAATTAATTCATGGGCAATTAGAGGTGCTGCTTGAGCAGGGCCAACCTCACCCGAATGCATTGAAAGCGTTGCCAAAAGAAAAACTTTGCCTTCATCAAGCATTCCATTTACTTCGTTTTCTGACAAATCAGGGTTTTTTGCTAAGGCTTTATTAATCGCTTTTAGACGATCTAAATTCGCTATGTTTTCTGCAGAAGATATAAAAGCAATATACATCGGCCTCCCCATGGGAGAACTACCAATATTTACCATTTTTAATTTAGGTGAAGCCTCATCGAGTAATTGCAGATATGTAATGAGTTCTTCATAGTTAAATAGCATTCGATCGGCACCAGGTTTAAACCCAAAATGTTTTTCAGGGCTAATGAGTTGATCCGAAGTTTGAGCTTGTAAACTGGAAGAAAATGCGAATAAAAAGCCTATTAGGAAAAGGCTCGCAAGCATTGTAATTTTTTTCATCATGTCTGGGCTTAGGTGTTATATCTAGTAAATTAGATACAATTATAAGAATTTTATTCTAAGAATAATAAGATTCGAAAGCATTGTTCAGTATGATAATCAACAAAATAGAGCAATACACTTATTTTGAGGATGGGTATGCATTTTGTCTATACGAAATTTGAAACACAAAAAAAGGGTGACACCTTAAGGTGACACCCCATATCATTCATGTCATTTATGTTTAGAACTTCTCATCATATTTGGTCCATAAAAAATCACCAAATTTCCATGCTTTATTCACCACTCTATCGCCTTGCTCAATCGCATATTTAGTTAAATATTCCGTCAATTTTTTTGGTTTTTCATTATGAAGTTTCAAGGCCTCAGCTTCAAAACTTGCTTGATTATTGAATAATTCAGTTTGGATAGGCATCCATAAAGCATCTACATCATGACGCATATCGCCCCAGCGTTGGCTCGCCAAAGTGCTCTGGCGGTTAAACGCCCACCATGCAGATTCTCTGGTAAATCCATTCGGACGACCCGGCGTTTTATAAGAAACAGCCAAATCGTTGGCACCGCAGTAAACGGGAATATAAACGGAAGTCATAACATTGTCCATGGCTAACCAAACCAATCCACCAATTTCATCGGGTAACCAATCGCGGCATTGAATAATGGTCGCATACATCGTATACCAACGAGCAATTGTACGTTCACCCAAAGGT